>JAUXCJ010000101.1 GCA_030618965.1 Thiomargarita sp. | reverse complement strand
TAACAAATTCGGAGATGATTATGAGCGTCGTTCTTGGTGGAAACCATTTTTTATGGGTGTTGTTGGATATGCGAGCTTTTTCTTTGTTCTATTTATGGGAAATTACGCTATTATCTATAATCAGCAGTCGATGTCGATAGAGAGTAAACTTCTGGGCACTTGGGAAGTTTCAATAAGAAAGCTAGACGAGACGCCAGAAGGCGCAGAAGTGGAACTGACAATATCAGGACAGGAGAGCTACTATCGAAACGGTAAGTCTAGTGGATACGGAAATATGACTTGGAAAATCAAGACTCCTGATAACGAAATATCATTAAGATTGTACTTGAAAGCTACGTCAACTTGGAGTTTGTATAGTAATGAATTAACCGAAACAATTGTAGATATAACCTTTACCCCACTTGACGAGGTTACAAAGTCTTTTATAAAGGCATCACCCGAATTCGCTGCTGCGATGAAAGAAGCATTTAAGCCTGGAAAAACCAGTACTGATACGATACTTTCAATTTCAGAAACTACTATGGTGAGGGTTAATGAAGACGGGGATAAAATAGCTTACAAAAAGAAACGCTAACAAGGTGCAGTAGCGGACACCGAGAAGCAGTATTCAATAATATTAACTACAAGGATGTTATATAAACAAGGATAAATAGTGCTATAACAAAGTCATATTTAATATTTAACTATTTGTAAATATTGTGTTTTCTCCTTGCCTAGATATCATCTTTGTCTTAATCAATCTTCGAGTTTAATGAATTCAGGTAATAGTAAATCCTGCAAATCTCGAAATATGAGTGAAGAGGTATTAGTTGTTAGATGTTTTAATGTCTCTATAATCAGCACATCTTTGTCTAAGTTATGAATTCCATAGGATTGTTGAATAAATTGACAAAGATTAGAAAAAGCTTCCTTTCCACGAAATCGTTTTTTGGCTAACTCAAATTGGATTATCAAAGGTTGAGTTAGCCAGGTTCCCCAAGGAAGTTCTGTCATAATCTCATCAAACAAATTATCTGCTCTCTGTTTCAGTTTGACAACCGCTTCTGATTTAGTGGTTTGATTTAAAAACCATGCTTTTATCTCTGTTAGCGTTTGATTATCAAAATCGGCTGGCTTTGCCACGGTAGGGTATTTTTTGATTTGCACCGCGAGATTAAATTTAAGGCATTCCCAATATTCTACTTTAATAGAATTTTGAAAATACTTTTTTAAACCGTCATCTAATATGAGCTTATTAGCTTGTTTGTCTGCTTTTCGGTAAATTTTTATTTTTGGCAAAGAATTTACATTCATGGGAATCTGATTAATCCAATTTGCCATAAAATCAGTTTCTTCAAGCAGATAGTTTTCCCATTCATGTCTTGCCCAATACAGTATTTTAGGCTTTTTCTCTGCTATAAATTGTTGGTGAGGAGCAGATTGTTTATTCAAATTGGTTCTGTAGTCACTATCTGCTATTGCCAATACTGGTATAGATTGATGAATCTTGGAATGATGATAACCGAGTTTGGCAAAAGCATTAAATGAAGAACTACTACCCACCTCAACAATATTCGGGTAAATATTTGAGAGTCCGTTTAAGTCAACAATTTTTTGAATAGCTTGCGTGAAAAAAGCGAGTTCTGGACTGTTGGGGTGGCCTTCGACCAAAACATAAAAATCGTGTTTTGATAATTGCATTAAACTTGCTCCCCTAAATCTTCCAATTCAATAATCTCATCTTCAAAAAATAACTGTTTTACAAAAGGAGAGTGCGTGGTGAAAATATATTGATTATTTGACTTATCCTCTCTTAACGCTTGAACCAATTTTCTTTGCCAAACTGGATGTAAATGCAATTCTACTTCATCAATTAAAATAATCGAATTTACGGCTGTTTCAGCTACCAAACCCACTAAAATACTTAATATTTGATGCTCTCCAGAACTCATTTGTAGTAAGTTATATTCCATGTGGTTTTTTTTGACAATCAATGTGTCAAAATCAGGTCCTGATTCGACTCTGACTAGCTGAGTTGGCGAACATACTTGATTAAATAATTTCTGGATTTTATACCAATAAGATTCTCCATACTTTTCTTCATTCCAAGTTTGGTGCTTGCGATAGTAAATATTTAACCGAGACAAGACATCATCAGAGGGCAAGTTATCTGTATTGGATGAATAATTTTTGACAGCGCGAAGTGAACGTCGTTGTTCGATATAACAAACACCTCCCACACGTTCAAGCAGGCTATGTCGAATCAGGTTCATTGAGACAGCCCTAGCGGTTTGCCCTCTAGCTCCCAGTACCTCAACACCGTTAGAGGAAACCGAAAAGTCTGAACGCTCATATTGTTTCCAAGTAGGCATTTTCCAAGTCACACAAGCAGGTATCATCAGTGGGGGTTCGTCGCCATTGAATCGAAACGGCTCATTTTTGTTGAGCGCATGAAAAACTTCATTGAGTGCGTGCGCCTCATTTTCTTCAATAGAATATTCAAATTCAATTTTCGCTTGCCTACCACGCACTAATTGAGATACAGAAAATTCTAATGCTTCTCTTAAGCGTGGCTTGAGTGGATTTTCTAGGGTACGCACTACGATATGAATCGCATCCAAAATTGAAGTTTTGCCACTGCCATTAGGCCCAACGATTAAGTTCATTTGTTTGGGCTTAGAAATATTATCAGTAAAATCAAAGGTGCTATTTTCAATAGCCCGAAAATGTTGCACTTTGAGAGAATGAAGTTTCATAAAAAATATTGGCAATCCTCGTTAAGTTATAAGTACTAAACAATGAATTGTATGATATATTCTGCACCTTCGCAAATTAAGCTATAGGTGGGTGTGATTAAAAGTGCATGGCTTTTGATTTTCCCCCTGAAAGGGGTTGACATACTAGCCTGGGGCAACGCCCCAAGATTTAATGACATTCGATGTTAAGCCCTGAAAGGGCGAGACATAATTCAATATAATGTGCCGCCCTTTCAGGGCTTAAATTATAAATAAATCTCCTGGGGCGTTGCCCCAGGCTGGTATCAATGCCATTAAGTTAAGTGTAACATGTTATAATAACAAAGTATTAACAAAATAGGTTAAATAAAAGAATGCTAAAACAGTTGCTTGCCCCTTTAAATCAAAAAAAAACCGTTGTATTTCCATTATCATAGAAAAGATGAGAAATGAAAATTTCAAAGCAAATCATCGTAATCATCATAGCTTTTTTAGTCGTAAGCGTAAATTAACATTCCCGGTGGTAATTTTGTTGATTTTACAAAAAAGCAGCAAGTCAATCCAGTTGTTATTAAATGAATTTTGCAAAATCGCTAAAATACCATTAGTAACAAATAGTGCTTTTACTCAAGCTCGCAGTCACTTATCACATACTGCTTTTATTGAGCTTAATCAAGAAGCAATCGTAAATGTTTGTTATAGTGATGATAACTATAAACATTATAAAGGTCATCGTCTCTGTGCTGTAGATGGCTCTAAAGTGATATTGCCCAATAGCAAAGAAATTCAGGAAGCCTTTGGGAGTATCGAATATAACAATGGAGGGAATAAAACCATAAAAGGTAAACATAACTATGGGCTTATGTCAGTTATGTTTGACCCAATTAATCGTATTGTTATAGATGGACAGTTATCTAAATCAACTGCTTACGAAGTTGATTTGGCAGTAGAACATTTAAAACATTGTAATGACAACGATTTAATCATATATGACCGCAATTACGCCTCTTATAGATTTTTAGCAACTCATATCAAAACAGCCAACTTTGTAATTCGTTGTTCTAAAAGTTCTTTCAAAGCTGCGCGTGATTTATTTAAGGAAAACGTGGTTAAAAGTTGCATAACAACTTTGAAAATTCCTGCTGAATACAAAAAAGATCAACCAGAAAACTTTCCCCAGGAAATTACAGTACGTTTTGTGAGTGTGAGACTAAACACGGGTGAACTGGAGGTATTAGTTACCTCATTATTAGATGAAGAACTTTATCCGGCTAAAGATTTTAAAGAACTCTATTATCTCCGTTGGGGAGTAGAAGGATTTTATGCTTTAATTAAAGAAAGACTTGGTATAGAAAACTTTTCTGGTCAAACCGTTGAAGCTGTAAAACAAGATTTTTATTCGACTTTGTTCATTACAGGGCTAGAAAGTATTCTAACAGCTGATGTTGATCAACAACTATTAGCTAAATCAACTCCTAACGAATTGGAACAAACCGTTAATAATCAAGTATCTTTCAATGCTATTAAAAACCATGTTATTGAACTATTTTACACTGACATGGATACGGGTGCTATTTTAGAAACACTTACCGAATGGTTCTTAATGAATCCTACTTACATTAATCGAGATAGAGTAATTCCAAGGAAAAAAAACTCTGCTACCGTTTCTTTAAATTATCATCGTCGAAGAAAGAAAATATGTTTTTAATGCTCTAAATTACATTTAACTTTATTCTAATTTTTTAGCCTAAGTTTTGATATGGGTAGGGGATATTATGATCTCAAAAAAGCAATTTTAACTTTAATTTAGCTAAATTGGAAAAATATAATTTAATGGTTTTTCAAAAAACACAATACCATAAACTGAAACTATATTTTTGGGTAATTTTGAATAATTATAAAAAAATCATACAAATATTTTAATTGATTACAAATCATTAGTTGTCTAATTATTCTTAAATAACTTAATTATGACCATAATATATATTTTTACATTTTATGGACATAGAAGCTTCTTTTGAATCAACTTTGAACCATCTTTAATCTATTATAAATAGTATGTTTTTATAGTTTTATGCTTTATAACAATTAGTTACTTAACTTAATGGCATTGATGCTGATGGGCAATTTGAACTTGCCACCGCCATGGCGATTTCAGGAGCAGCCGCGAGTCCAGGAATGGGGACGAATACCAATCCGATTATGGCGTTTTGGATGACGATGTTGAATATCCGTTTAAATCTTTGGGTGTTAAACCCTAATCTGAAACAAAAACCCAAAATGATAATTTGGCCATTTTATTTGGCTAAAGAGTTTTTCCGTCATGGGGGTACAAAGGATACTTTGCTGAATCTATCTGACGGTGGACATCATGAAAATCTTGGGATTTATCCGTTACTAAAACGGCGTTGCAAAGTTATTATTGCCTCAGATGCCGGGGCTGATCAAAAATTTGAAATGGCGGATTTAGCCAATCTGCAACGCAAAGCGCGTATTGACTTGGGGATTAACATTACGCTTAATCTATCTGACTTACGCCCTGATCTTGAAAATAAGGGATATACCAAAGCCTACTTTGTTAAAGGAACAATAAATTATCCCGCAGATGAGAACGGAAATAAACAAACTGGCACATTGTTCTTTATTAAGACAACAATGGTGGGAGATGAACCGGAAGATTTGTTGGCTTATCGGCGGACAAATCCCAGTTTTCCGGATGAACCAACGGCTGATCAATTTTTTTACGAGGCTCAGTTTGAGTCCTATCGCAAACTGGGAGAACTGGCGGGCGAACATGTCTGTTCCTTAAAACCAGAAGAAGAGAAAACAGAAGATGAAAAAGAAAACGTTTCATTAGCAGAGTACATAAAAAAAACTTGCTCTTGTCAAGAAACTAGCGATTAGCTAAAACCGTTAGAGACTGGGAGTTTAGACAGTGAAATTTATTTGTAAATAAGTACAGAACCACAAATTATCTGGTATATTGTTTGGAGTCCAAAGCTTTAGCTTTGG
>JAUXCJ010000169.1 GCA_030618965.1 Thiomargarita sp. | reverse complement strand
TATAAAATATGATTTTTATTTAAGTTTGGCAAAAAAGTTTTGGTCACGGCTGAACAAATGCTGGCTTTAATGCAAGTTGATAAAAAAGTTATTGGTGGCAAGCTCCGTTTAGTCTTATTACAGGACATCGGGCAAAGTATCATTACTGATGAATATGATCAGGATTTATTGAAACAAATCTTGGAAATTATTTGAACTGTGATTTTTATGATTATGTGATTTTTTATGATGACTATAATCACAGTTCAAAATCTGGACAACGATAAAAATGAGAAACAAGCTAAATCACCTAGGCAAACAAAAAATACCTTTTTTATTTATTATTGATTTTGACGTAAAAAAATACTCCATCACACCACTTAATCAATTAAACGATAATATCCTTTATTCAATTGACGGTTTTTCCAATATAGCACCTAACACTTATTTCAAAAAGGCAAATCCATTTTTAAAAAAAAAGCCATCAGTTTTGCCAGATACAGAACTGCTTTTGAACAAGTAATTCAAGAAATGATTGAAGGCAATACATATTTGCTCAATTTAACTTTTCCCACCCAAATAGAGATAAAAAGTACCCTCTTAAATATATTCTTATCAAGCCAAGCCCCATTTAAACTTTACTATAAAAATCAATTTATTACTTTTTCACCAGAAAGATTCATTAAAATTGAAAACAACCTAATTAAAACCTATCCAATGAAAGGCACAATTGATGCCCACATTCCAAACGCTCATGAAAAAATTCTAACCGATGAAAAAGAAAAAGCCGAACATACAATGGTAGTAGACTTACTCAGAAATGATTTATCAATGGTAGCTAAACAAGTCAGCGTGAATAAATTTAGATATATAGAAACAATCAAAGCTGGACAAAAAAGCCTATTACAAGTCAGTTCCAAAATTACAGGTGTTTTAGAAAACAATTGGCATGAAAGAATTGGTGATATTTTACTACCCTTATTACCAGCAGGTTCCATTTCTGGCACACCAAAAATCAAAACCCTTGAAATTATTAATAAAGTTGAAAATTACCAGCGAGGATTCTTTAGCGGCGCATTTGGCTATTTTGATGGTAATAAATTGGATAGTGCCGTCATGATTCGTTTTATAGAAAGAAAAGATGGAGAATTTATTTATAAAAGTGGGGGCGGGATTACTATTGATAGTAATCCTAAATTGGAATATGAAGAAATGTTGGAAAAAGTTTATCTACCGGTTTATTATACTTAAAGTAAAGAAGACTTCAGATATAGGAATCCTAAATAAGTTGTAAATAAGACCTCCGAGGTTTTCAAAACCTCGGAGGTCTTGGCATCCACTTTGCTTATCGTATTTGAATGTTGTTTGAGGCAGATATTCACCTTTCATAAATTGATAACAAGGTAGGTAGAGCCAATAAAACTAATACTGTCGAAAACATCAAGCCAAATGCTATCGACGTCGCCATTGGAATTAAAAATTGAGCCTGTAATGAAGTTTCAAAAAGTAATGGCATTAAACCAAAAATTGTAGTCAATGAAGTTAATAATACTGCTCGTAAACGTTGACAAGCCGCCTCAATCAGAGCTTCTTTTACTGGCATATCCGCTTCACGAAGATTTTTATAAAAAGTAACTAAAACAATAGAATCATTGACAACGATACCTGATAAACCAAAAAAACCAAACAGTGAAACAATAGTTAAATCAAGTCCCATCACCCAATGTCCAAAAATTGCGCCTACTATACCAAACGGTATTACACTCATCACTATTAATGGCCAAACATAAGAAGCAAATTGCCAGGCTAATATGATATACATCAAAGCTAAGCCAATCAACAACGCTTGTTTCATATCGCCTAAAGTTTCCGCTTGCTCAGCAGCTCGTCCTTCAAAAGAGTATTCTATCCCATAACGCGCACTTAAATCAGGTAAAAATTTTTCTTTGAGCTGGGCTAAAATACGATTGCTATTATTTAGTACCTTATCGACATCAGCCGTTACTTGAGCCGCTAGGAGACCTTCGGCATGGCGTATTGCTTCAAAACCGCGCTGTGTTGTGACTTTCACCGCTGTAGAAAAGGGAACACTCCTACCATTAGGTAATTGTAATGTGAAATTCTCTAAATGGGCTAAACTATAACGCTCATTGTCTGGTAACATTACACGGACTTCAATTTCATCATTAGCTTCCTGAAAAATTTGCACTAATTCGCCATCAAAGGCGGCACGTAATTGCTGTCCCACTGATTCTACTGTTAAACCAAGCGCCATTCCATAAGCAGTTAAAGAATAAATCCATTGTTCTCTGCCATAAGGCATATCATCCTCAATACCTGTAACCCCATGGAATGTTTTTAAGACTTTCACAACTTCAATAGCAGCCGCTTTGACTTTATCAGCATCCTCGCCATTGAGACGAATTTCAATATCACGTCCAGGTGGTCCTCCTTTACGTTCTATGATAGTCAGACTTTCTATACCAGCAGCATAACGTATTCTTGATTCCCAAGCCTTAATAAAATGTTTATTGCGTACTGTACGGCTATCGGGCGAAGATAATTCAACCAACAATGAACCAAATTGTTCCCCCCGTCGAGGGGTATCATGTGCTGCTATCGCCTGTCCATGTCCCAGTACCGCTACCCTGACCAGATTCCCCCCCAGAGCTTTATCTGTAGCATACAAAGTTTCTTCTAAATGTTCCAAAAAAGCATCAATTCGCTTTGGAGAACTACCCGCCACAAAGTTTGCATTTGCCATAATTATAATATTTTCAGGAGAAGGAAAAAAGGTAAAATTCATCCGCCCTCCAGTTAATAAACCAATCACTAATAGCATAGCTGCAAGCATTGTCGCTATTACACTCCAACGGAAACTGATCATTATAGAAACAAGGGGCCGAAAATAGGCATCACGGAAATGCTCAAAAGCATTATCAAGTTTTTGCCGAATCCGGCTCGGTTTCTCATGGTGCATCTTCTGAAAACTATGCCGTAAATGACCGGGTAAAACTAAAAAACATTCGATCACAGAAGCTATTAATACGCAAATCATCACCAAGGGAATATCAAATAAGATATTTCCCATAATGCCACTTATCATCATCAGCGGTAAAAAAGCTGCAATAGTTGTCAATGAAGCCGCAATCACGGGAGCTAACATGCGTTGTGCGCCACCCTCAGCTGCTAATAGCGGACGTTCACCGGTTTGAAAATGGGCAAAACCATCTTCACCAACAACAATGGCATCATCAACGATAATACCCAATGCCATGATGATTGCAAATAAACTAACCATGTTAATGCTACCGCCGACACTATATAACACCATTAACATACCCATCAAAGAGATAGGAATACCCGCCGCAACCCAAAAGGCAACTCGTCCATTAAGAAAAATAAACAAAATAGCGACAACCAGTATTAATCCACCCAAGCCATTTCTTAATAATAAAGAAATGCGTTCATCAATCAGGTGCCAGGTTTCATCATAAACATGGAACTGAATCCCTGGTGGTAATTTCGGACGGGTTTCCTCTAACCAAGCTTGAAAGATTTTTGCCGATTCCAAAGCATCATTTTCTTCGGCGCGTTTCAATTGAAATTCAACGGCAGGTTTGCCTTGATAGGTGATAGTTACGGTATTATTGCGTGGACGACGTTGAATCGTGGCAACATCATCCAACTTAATATAACGACCTGATTTATCAGTTATTAATGGTAAATTTGTAAAAGCGAATTCATCGCGGCGTTGTTCGGTGCTACGCAACTGTCGCGCGACATCATTTCGCCCGATTGCGCCAGCAGGAATATCACGACTAAACTGGCTAATTTTGTTAGCCACATCAGGCAAACTTAAGCCCAGTTCCACCAACACGCGCGAAGGAATTTGTATATCAATTTCTTCTTCAGGTAAGCCTTGTGTTTCAATCTTGCTAATACCACGCGCCAATAAATCACGCTCAATACGCTGTGCAAAATGGCGTAGTTCATTAACATCTGATGGCCCAGTTATCAACAAACGAGCAATCAATTCATGCCGGACAACGCGACTAATTTCAGGTTTTTCAGCCGTGGCGGGTAAATTACGCAATAAGGCGACTTTCTCCTTAACTTGATCAAGTGCCCAACCCATATCCGTACCTTCTTCATATTCCAAGATAATAGTTGAAAAGTTATTTGTCGAAGTAGAGTTCATTTTGTGAACATTATCAAGATCATGTAATTCTTGCTCAATGGGACCAGTGATAGAAATTTCGACATCTTCAGCCGACGCACCTGTCCATAGAACTGTGATAGTAATGAAATCCAAGGCAAAATTAGGCAAAAATTGGGTATTGAGTTTACTCAATCCCCAAACACCGCCCATAATCATCATGATCATTAATAAATTGGCTGCAACTTTGTGTTGTGCAAAAAGGCCAATGAGGTTTTGTTGATGTTTAAATTCTTGCATAAATATTATCGTTTTTTAGGGTAGTCCCTATTATTCTTTTGTACGCGACAACAACCATTTCCAGATAGGAATGACAACAATATTATTATCCAGGCTCACTTCATCATCATACGTCACGATAGTGCCAGAATTCAGGGATAATGCTTTCATAACGGTTTGCAAGCCACGTAATTCCCGCAGAAAGGTTTTTTCATCTGACATATCCCAGCAAACTTGAACCAGTTCTATCTCATTTGTTATCGGATGTCGGGCAAAAAAATCAGTTTCATAACCTTCCTTGGTACTAACATATTCAATTATATAACCATCACGACGCAATTGCATAAAAACCAAGTTTTCCAGCAACGCACCATAATT
>JAUXCJ010000353.1 GCA_030618965.1 Thiomargarita sp. | reverse complement strand
TATCAAAACTTAAATGGCGTTGTAGGCGCGGGATGATGGAATTAGATGTATTATTGATAGCTTATCTTGAACAAATATATAAACATGCCCCTGTTGCTGAACAACAGACTTTTCAAGCTTTACTTGAACTGTCCGATAATCAATTACAGAACTATTTATTAGGAGAGGAAAAGCCCGAGAATGGGAGAATGTTGGAATTGGTTTTGAAAATTCAGTTGATTGTCTGAATAAGGAAAAAAACAAATGCAATATCCATTAATTGAAAAAATCGGCAATCCAGACTTGCTAGTTGGACGTGAAAAGGAATTTAGTAATTTTAACAAATGGTTATCTATGATTCCCGAGAGACTTTCTAAATCTAGGGTTATCTTAGCGCGTCGAAAAAGTGGTAAAACCGCTTTTGTACAACGCCTATTTAATCAGCTTTGGAGCGAAAACGGTGCAGTAATTCCTTTTTATTTTGATATTGCCGATAAAGAAATTTGGTATCGAGATTTTGCTATTAAATACTATTGTAGCTTTGCTTCGCAGTATATTTCTTTTCTGGAAAGAGATGAATCCTTAGTCCAACATCCATTAACTTTGGAAGAAATTAGTGAATATGGTTTCGCAGGGTATGATTAATCAAACAAAGTAGCGGAGCAAATCCGTTGTACTCAGTTTTTAATCCGTCTTTTTTGATATACTTGGCACCTTCAGAATCTGAACTAACTAAAAATGAAAAATACTGAAAAACCAGAATCCAAAGCGCAAGGGAACCTTGCACTCCAAGCTAAAATATATTTAGTTTTGGTGGAGTCCAAGGCATTTGGTTTACGCTACCAAAAGGAGAGGATATGAATCTTGAATTAACACCCGAACTACTTACCGCTTGGGGAGAAAAATGGGGTAAATCCTACCTTGCTCACTTAAAGCCAGAAGAAAGGTTAGCTGGGCTGAAACCAGAACAAATATTAGCTGGGCTTAAACCAGAACAATTGGATGTACTATTGGAATCCTATTTAAAACAACGCCAGCAACGGCATTAATGTTACTTTATTCTGAATTTTTTAAGCCCTAACTTGTGCGTATTTTTACTATAATATTGGGTTTTGGTTTACTATTTGCTGTCTACAACCAAAGCCCGCAGCAGCCCACTGCGACACGCCCTGCCCAAAAATCCGTAGCCCATTTAGTAGAAACTACAATAGTCACAAAACAGTCTTTAAACACTACGGCTGTTTACACTGGCACTTTGCGGGCGCGTCGCTTAGCACGGATATTCACTGAAGAACAAGGACGTATTATTCGTTTACCCTATTACGAAGGCGATGCGGTGAGAAAAAACGCGCTACTTGTCCAATTAGATGACGCTCTATTACGCGCAAAATTGGATAAAGCTATTGCCAGCCATAAATACGCCCGTATCAATGCACAACGCTATCAAAAATTATCCAACCAAAAAATCGCCTCTGCTGATGAACTCTCACGCGCCTTAATGGAACAAGAAATTGCTCGCGCAGAAGAAAAAATTTTGCGGATGCAATTAAGCTATACAAAAATTAAGGCAGCTTTTGCGGGTATTATTACCACTCGTTTAGCAGAACCTGGTGATGTTATCAGTGCAAATACCCACGTTTTAACACTAATTGATCCTCGTTCCTTAGTCATAGATGTCGCATTATCAGAACGACTTTTATCACAACTAAAAAAGAAAGATCGTGTCTCAGTCCGCATTGATGCACTCGGGACTAAAATCTTTCAAGGTAAAATTTCACGCATTCATCCGAGCATTGAACCCAACAGCCGTTTAGGTAAAATAGAAATCACTTTGCAGCCTTTACCCAAAAAAGCACGAGAAGGCCAATTTTGCCGTATAACTATAAAGCGCAAAATCTCTCCTAAATTGACGCTGCCTTATAGTGCAATACGTCGTGATAATCATGGAGAATATGTTTTTATTGTCGATACTGATAATAAAGCGCGACGACAAACTATACGCAGTGGACAACGTTTCGCTGATAAAGTGGAAATATTAAGCGGTTTACACCGAGGTCAACAGATTGTTATTAAAGGTTTTTTAGGATTGATTGCTGGTAAGGTGCTTAAAACAGTTAACTGATGTTACGCACCAAAATTCCCTGAGAATAACTACAAGGATTATTTTTAAGAATGGATAAGGCAAAATCTAAATAGAAATGGGGTTTTATCCATTCGAGGATAAAGTTTTTTGAAAAAAAACTTTATCCTCGAATATTAAAAGCAATCCTTGTAGTTATTCGGGATTGGAAACCAGCTGCGTAACATCAGCAGTTAAATAATAGAATAAACATCAAATGACAAAAAACTCAAAACTACCACCTTACTTATTTTATGAAGCGGTTGAGCAAAACTATACCGCTATTTTTATCAGCGATTTAAAAGATAATATCTTATATGCCAATCCATCTTTTAAACGCATTAGTCAATCAACTAGCCTATTTTTAGACACCCTAAAAAAAACCTTAGGGGAAAAATGGCAAACTTTACGCGCTAATCAGGGACAATTTATTGACCAAGAAATTTTATTTTATCCAGGCGGCTACCATCCACCCCGCAGTTTTCTTTGTTCTGGACAATGGCTTACTGAAAGCGACAATAAGTATTTTTTACTGCTTGCCAAAGAAATCACGGTGCTAAAACGGCAACAAGAAGAAATGCACAAAAACGCGCTACGTGCCTTATTAGCAGAAGAAGAATTGACGGAAGGTATGCGAGAAACCTTAGCTGGTGCTATTCACCAACTTCAAGTTCCGATTAATCTAATTTCTGCTGCTCTAGCCATGTTAAAGCGTCGAGCGAATAAAACCCAAGAACCGCTTGGAGCCGCTTTAGAAGAAACCTTAATCTCGGTGAATCAAGCGATAGAACATTTATACCAATGTATGCCAAATTCAGATAATCATCTTGATAGCGTTGCCCCGGTCAATTTAAACGAATTAATCCGTGACGTACTCACGATTTCGACAAAACGTTTACTCACAGAAGGCATTATGGTAGATTGGAAACCAGCCTTAATTTTACCATCTGTGC
>JAUXCJ010000216.1 GCA_030618965.1 Thiomargarita sp. | reverse complement strand
GCCTGAGTTTTGGCTGTTTTACAAGCTATATTTTTTAACTTAGGATTTGTGGCTGTAGCTGTGGCTGTAGCTGTGGCTGTAGCTTTGGCTGTAGCTTTGGCTGTAGCTTTGGCTGTAGCTTTGGCTGTAGCTTTGGCTGTAGCTTTGGCTGTAGCTTTGGTTGTAGCAACAAAACCGCGCACTTTTGCCGTGACTGTAGCACTCTTTGTAGCTGTAACACTCTTTGTAGCTGTAGCACTCTTTGTAGAACTCCTTGTAGCACTCCTTGTAGCACTATTTTTCTTTGAAACCGTCTTTGAACATGTTGCTTCTTCAGTGGGAAGTGCTTCCACATCCGTAGGAACTCCCCCCCAACAAATAAAACCCAGCAAGAGAAAAGTTAAAATTTTATTCATTATCTGCACTCCTTAATTTTAGAAAAACCATCATTAAAAAAACTCTAATATCTTTTCGACATTAAATATCCCTTTAAACCTGTCTTGTTTTTTATTTTATTGACGAATAAAAATATGTTCTGCTTCTAAAGCATTAAAACTTATGGTTCAGTACTTAACTATCTTTAATCAAAGCCACAGGTAGTCGTCGTGTAGTGTACCAGATTAAAAATATAAATAAGCCTATCAACAAAATTAAACTACCACCATAATATCCCATTAGTACGCTATTAGGTAAATCTAGCATTGCAGGATCGACTACAATTGTTGGGTACTGTTCGGAAATCCTACCCATATTACCTATATGTTCACTGCTCATAATCATTTCATTGATTCTTGGATTAACTTGGTGTTCAAATAGATAAATAGAAGGAACAACAACCGTAGTCCAAAGCAAACATGCCTCAATTAAATAAAAGAAAATAAAGGACTTTTTCGTCATACCAAAAGCAAGAAATACTCCAATTTCCTTCCTTTTACGATTGAGACTACGATAAATTGTCAAAATGACAAACGCCACAGATAGCAGCAGAATAGCGATTAACGATAATAGCACCACGTCACCCATTAAGCGTTCTATCTCGCTAATGACTTCAATTTTTTTACGAATATTCAAAGCAGAAGCCACCTGATATTCTTTTTCTGAGCAATCCTGATGCTGGGTTAAAATATCCATCATCGGTATAGTATTATGAATATTCATAGGATAAGCTAGAATATAAGCAATAACTGGATTTTGTTCATAGATACCATCGTGATATGCCTCTAAGTAGAACTCACTGCGTATCATAGCGTGCCGATTGCTTGGTAATGGAGAATCCGTTATTAATACAGGTATTTTACGGGTAACAGTATTCACTGTGATTGTCAAAGAGCTAGGGATTTCTGATAATCCTAATTTAGGCAAATAGCGTTCTATAGCCCCTTTATACAAGATAATCCCAGAATAATTTTCAGAATCATTGATAAAGGGATATTTATCTATTGTTTCTTTGAACAAATTATTGATTATTTTGTCCCCATCATCAAAAGTGATGGCTGCTTTAGATAAGGGAAAACGTTTTTGATCACTTTCTCGTACTAATGACACACTAGCTTTATAGACTGGAGAAATATGGCGTAAATTTTCAGCGCCGACACGTTCTGTGATTAAACTAACATCCTTCACTGTTAGCATATTATCAGCACAAGTGCTGGAAGGAGTAATCTTAAAGTTATTAATGCGTGGATCAGATAATTTCATCTCTAAAAACTGATCAGTACCATAACCAATCTTGTGCATTGATAACAAAAACAGTAAAACCAAAGAAATAGATAACCAATTAATCACAAAATCAGCTCTGGGCTTAAATTTATCAAACAAATCCCTGAGAGCATAAGCACTATAATAACGTATTTTCTCATACCACCTTGAATCCCGTTGCTGTTCTCCAAGCACGGGAATTTTTTCTAATAAGTTCCCAGAATTATTATGTAATAAGCCAAAAATCCTATCTACATTCTTTGGATTTTCTTCAACGCTTACACGTTGATTTTTAATGGTGACAATTTTATCAGCAAATTTCTCGGCTAAATGAATATTGTGAGTCACCCACAAAAAACTTTTTCCAGATTGTTTTACAGAACGTTGGAATAAATTAAGCAATTGTTCGGCATGATCTTGATCCAAATTACTAGTTAATTCATCACCCACTATAATTGGGCTATTCTTGACTAGACTTCTCAGGATTGCAGCACGTTGTTGTTGCCCACCTGAAATTTCATTGGCATACTTAGCAGTATGTGTATCTAACTCGGAACTCTTAATAATTTCTTGCAAACCATCGTCAATCATAGTTCCACAAATGATTAACGGCGTTTTGATATTATCAAGTAAATTAAAATTGGGATGCAAAAGGGATTCTTGAAATACATAGCCAAAGTATTCAGCACGAACTTCAGTTGCAGTGCTTTTTCTTTGCTTGCCATTTTCTGAAATTATCACATCAAAATCGTACTTAACTTTTTCAAAAAACAGCCACGAACTGCGTTTTGTGTATGTAATTTCAACACAAACATTATTTAAATTCAAAGTTAAACGGGGAAATTTACCAGTTCTACAATGAATACCATCAGGTACATCTAACAGACTGATGATATTCAATAATGTACTTTTACCTGAGCCTGAATAACCCACGATTGCCACTATCTCATCAAGTGGAATAGTTTCATCTTCAATATCTAAGACAACAGTTGTATCGTAAGTCTTACTAATATTTTGCAGACGTATAAAATTTTTAGGCGCAACTGCCTCACTAATCATCATTTACCTCGCTATTTGTAATGTTTTAGATTTGAACTTAGATTTGGAATGCAAGGTAAGTACTGAACCATAAGTTTCAATGCTTTTTGGAGTTCAAAGCGAAGCTTTGTAAATGGGCTAACAAAGCTTCGCTTTGTTCAGTACTTATTTGCTATTGAGAAAGCCAGACGAAATTTATGGAAAGCTATATATCCGATTTGATTTACTTCGTTACTTCGTTTGTGGATGCCAAGACCTCCGAGGTTTTCAAAACCTCGGAGGTCTAATCTACAATTCATTTAGGATGCCTATAGCACAAAAAAAATATATAATGCTCCTTCTACAACAATCAAAAGCATAATTCCCACAATTACTGATTTTGCGCTTAGTGTTGATTGACTATTGTCGAAGCGATATTCTTTAATTATCTTATCTATCAATTGAGTACGTTGTATAATATAAGTTTCTATATCAGATTTTCCTTCAAAATAAGCTTTAGCCAATGCTCTTAAATTATTATCTCCCATACTATATATCTCCTTTACCGTGCTTGAATGACAACCACCGTGATATTATCTTTGCCCCCATGAATGAGTGCCAATTCAATTAGGGTTTTAGCCTTTTTTTGACAACTCGTCCGCGGGGTAGACAAGATGTTAACAATCTCTGAATCCGTGACATCTTTGTACAAACCATCGCTACAGAGCAAAAAAATATCATTATGTTGTACGGGGTAAATATTCAAATCTAAAAATAACTGATTCTGGGCACCAACGGCACCAGTGATCACGTTAGCATCTGGATGATTTTCAGCTTCTTCATGTAATAACAAGCCTTGTTCAACCATTTCTTCTACTTAACTATGATCTTGCGATAGCTGCTCAAGCTGACCAGCACGATAACGATAGGCACGACTGTTAATAGACGCTCTTCAACATCATTCACAAAAGCACTCATTTTGGCCGGGATGGATATTGTTTTCAAACATTCAATGATGGCTTGACTAGCGATATCTCCCGCTTCATATCCACCCATGCCATCTGCAACCACCCAAATACCTGCGTTAGGTCGTTCTAAATAAGCGTCTTCATTGACCTTACGCCGCTTGCCAACGTCTGTTAAAGCTGCTGAAGTCCAACTAAACATGTTGCCATCCCCATTGTTGCCAATTTCCATAAATAAAAGTTCTCTGAAAATCATCAGTATATTCGCTAGTCCACCAAAGGCTATAGCTCGCATAAGCGTCATTTTGTGCCACAGATTGACAGAGAGTTGCAAATTCCTCATGGTTAGAGAAGGGCATGTACCAACTAGTCTTTTTAGATCGAGGCTGAGGTGTAGTCTGACTGGTTATCGCGGCATTCCTGCAAAATTTCAAAAAATTTTTCACCGCCCAAAGTGTCATTATGAAATTCAACTAGCAAGGTATTTTGTGGCCAAAAACTATCTCCAGCCCAAGGCGTTTCCATCACAGTTTCATCTATGAAAGCGCATAAAGCGTAGCTAGCTTT
>JAUXCJ010000004.1 GCA_030618965.1 Thiomargarita sp. | reverse complement strand
CTCCATAATCCTGAGCAAACAGCTACACCGATGACTGTTCGGTTTACAACCCGGCGCGAGGACTTTCCGCCAAACATTGATGAGCTCAAGATCCAGCACATAGTTCTTTACTTCACAACGGATACAGCACTGTTTCTCAAAAAGCCGGATATTAACCTGCTTACCATGAGGAGAATATTTAATCGCATTAGAAATCAGATTTTCTAACACTTGGGTAACGCGACTTTGATTAACCCAAGCAAAATATTGTTTTTCCTCAGATTGAAAATGCACCGTAATGTTCTTTTTTTTAGCAATAATAGTATAGTTATTAACCAGCCATTGCAAAATCATAGTAATATCAACTATTTCAGGCGATACATCATTTTTTCCTGATTCAATGGCTTTAATATTGAGAAAGTTTTCAATCAAGTTCAATGTTTGTTTGGAAGCCTCTAAAATATAGCCTGCCATTTCATTTATTTTAGATCCAGGATCGGTTTTATGATTTTTAATAAAATCTGCCGCACTATAGATAGCAGATAAGGGATTTCTCAGATCATGGGCAACAATGTCTAAAAACTCATTTTTTTCTTGATTGAGTTCAACTAAATTCTCATTTTTTATTTCCAGTTCTTTTTGTAACTTGCGAAGCGTTAAGTGCGTTTTGATACGTGCTAATACTTCTTCTTGCTGAAAAGGTTTAGTGACATAATCCACTGCACCCAGTTCAAAAGCTTTAACTTTTTCCAAAGGTTCTGATAAAGCAGTCATAAAAATCACTGGAATATTTTGAGTCTTCGGGTTCTTTTTTAACCTCATACAGGTTTCAAAACCATCAATATTAGGCATCATCACATCTAACAAAATCAAATCCGGTTTTTCTTCTTCTGCATTCACTAAGCCATCTTCGCCATTTTCAGCGATCAAAATTTTAAAGCCGTGATTAATTAAAAAATGAAATAAGACACTGAGGTTTTCCGGTTTATCATCTACAACCAATAAAGTGTCTTGTTCTATTTGCATAATTTCATCCAATATATTGTTTCAAGAATTTTTTTAGCTGTGTTATTTTAAAATTATTGGCTAAGTGATAAACTTCTTCAACAAAGCCTTGTAAATCAGGATTACTTTCTAAAATTTCTTCTGCTTTTGTAATTACCCCTTGAATATTCCCCGATCTAGCCAATTTAAATAAGGCCTTGCCTTGTTCTATATCTGGAGGAACAATGGGTAGTTGCTTATTTTGAGGTGTCTCCGTCTCATAAATCCATTCCAGCGAACAATGTTCAGCTAATAACTGCAAAAATTTATCCGTATTTAAAGGTTTACTCACAAAGGCATTGCAGCCAACTTTTAAAGTTTCCGCCTGTTGCTTGTCAAAGACATTAGCTGACAAGGCAATGATAACTGTTTTTTCAAATTGAGGATATTGGCGTAAGCGTCGAGTGCATTCTATACCGTCCATAATGGGCATCTTAATGTCCATTATAATTGCATCTGGACTAAATTGATAGGCTTTTGTCAAAGCCTCTTCGCCATTACTAGCTTCTAACACATTGAAACCTAAAGATATTAATAAATTATTTATAATAATACGGTTTTCCCACTTATCATCAACGACTAAAATTTTGAAATCCGCTTTTTTCCTCTTAAAACCGACAATTTCCCTTTTTTGCGGTTTTTTGTCTGGCAAAGTCTGATTAGACAAAGCTAGAGGAATATCGAACCAAAAGCGGCTACTGATGCCATGATTGCTTTCTACGTGCAATTGCCCGCCCATCATTTCTACCATTTTTTGACTAATGGCTAAGCCCAATCCTGTGCCTTCAGCTTGTTGCAAATTCTGTTCTCCAACTTGTTGAAAAGGTAAAAAAATGGCTTCAAGATGATTTGGCGGAATACCTATGCCAGAATCTTCCACTTCAAAGCAAATTAATTCATTAATATTACTCACTTTAAAGCTTATTTTGCCTTGTTGCGTAAATTTAACCGCATTGCCCAATAAATTCAATAAAATTTGTCGTAATCTTTTTTCGTCAGCATGGATGGTTAAGGGCAAGTTGATTTCAGCAATAAACTCAATTCCTTTATCTTCAATCCGCATTTTAAAGAACTCAACAATCTCTTTTAAAAAAGAATCCAATCTAAAATCACACGCCATCAGTTCTAATTTATCAGCTTCAATTTTAGAAATATCTAAAATATCATTGATTAACATTAATAAATGTTCACCACTACGCTGAATAATTCCGATACCATCTTTCTGGTGTTTGGTTAAACTTTTATCACGGTTTAAAATTTGTGTATAACCTAAAATACCATTTAATGGTGTGCGAAGTTCATGGCTCATATTGGCGAGAAAGGTACTTTTGGCTTGGTTTGCTGACTCTGCCATTTCTTTCGCTATTCTCAATTCTTCCAGTGCTTGCTTGCGTTCGGTAATATCTTCTTTGATTGCTAAATAATGCGTATTATTACCAGCCTCATCTTTGATTGGAGAAATGGTTGCAAATTCCCAGTATAATTCACCATTTTTGCGTTTATTCAGCATCTCGCCTTGCCAAACTTTTCCACCGACAATTGTATCCCATAATTCTTGATAAAATTCATTATGTTGGTAGCCAGATTTTAAAATACGGGGATTTTGCCCAATGGCTTCTGCATAGGAGTAACCGGTTTTAATGCAAAATGCGGGATTCACAAATTCAATTGTACCGTTAAGATCAGTGATGACAATGGTATTGCCACTTTGTTCAACAACACGGGAAAATTTACGCAGCTTTTCTTCAACTTTCTGGCGTTTAGCAATATCTTGTTTTAATTGCTTATTCACCATTGCCAAATCTTCAGTGCGCTTCGCAACTAATTCTTCTAAGTGATCACGATGTTGTTTTAATTCCATCTCCGCTTGTTTACGTTCGGAAATGTCACGAACTGAAAAACAAAGGTATTCTTGATTTTTGAACTGAAAATAATTTTCGGTGACTTCAACTGGAAAAATCGTCGTGTCTTTGCGACGATATTCGGTTTCCAACATAACCGAGCCTAGTTCTCTATTGACTTCCCAATAATCCTCCCAAATATCTGCGGAAAAATTTAATTCAACTTCGTAAAGCTTCCTAGATAATAATTCCTCACGGGAATACCCCAAAGCGTCGTAAGCCTCTTCATTAGCATAAATGAATCTGCCATCTGAACCTACCCAAAAAATAATATCGCCAGCATGATCAACGCTGAACTGTGTGAGTAGTAAAGCTTCTTCAGTTTGCAAATGTTTAGCGATTTCTTGTTTGAGTTCAGAATTTGCGTATTCAAGTGCCCCAGTCCGCTCTTTCAGTTCGGTTTTAAGTTTTTCTATTTCTTGAATGAGGAAATTATTTAATTCAGTTAAGTCTGTTTCTGGATTTTGCATGTTTTTATCCATATGCAGCCCGATCAATTAATACCGTTGCCCCAGCCCTTGGTTTTATCTGGGCAACAGGTAAATTTTCCCCACGTCGCCACGCAGCTACAGCCTCTCGCTTTTCAGCCCCGGTCACAAAAAATAGTAATTCATGGGTATTGCTCAGTGCTGAGATGCTGAGACTTATGCGCTCTCGCGGTGGTTTGGGGGCATTATAAATGGCATGAACTAATTCATTTTCAGGGTGTTGTTGTTCGGGAAAGAGACTGGCTGTGTGTCCATCTTCTCCCATACCGAGTAGTACCATATCAAAAGGCCGGGCTTCTTTGATAAGATTTCTGTAGATATATGCTGCTCTGATGTCTGTTGGCATTGGATGAATTTGAATATCAGGAATGGGGACATAATCCAACCATGCGCGTGAGGCCATAACGTTGTTGCGCTCATTATGATATTCAGGCAAACAGCGTTCGTCGCCATAATAAATCTGCCAATGTTTCCAATCGCAATCCATGTCTTTCAGAAGGCGATAAGTTTGCTCTGGGGTTCGTCCACCAGCTAGTACTATTTTAAATCCACCGCTTCGCTCAATTGCCTGTTGAGAAGATCTGAAAATGCGTTGACTAGCTTCTTGGGCAACGGCTTCGGCATCATTGAGTACTTGCCAATTAATTATCTTATTGTTTTTATTCATGTTCTGTGATTTCTAACGAATGTCGCCAACTTTGTTCTTCTTTTTCAAATAAGCGTCGGCTGGCTTTAGGACCCCAACTACCAGCTGAATAAGTCGGAATATAATCGCGTTCCATGGTCCAAACTCGTAAAATTGGATCGACAACGCGCCAAGCATATTCTACTTCGTCATAACGCAGGAACAGTGAACGATCACCTGTGATTACATCTAATAAGAGTTCTTCATAAGCTTCTTTAGCAACATCAGTGTCTTTTCTGAAACTAGCGTCCAAACTGACAGGGTGCGTATTCATTTCTAGCCCTGGTTCTTTGGCAATCATTTCGGCTTTAATACATTCTGTCGGTTGGATGCCTAATAGTATCCAGTTCGGACGCAGACGTTGAATTTGACTGGAGCGAAAAAATTGCTTTGGCGGATGTTTGAAACAAATAGAAATCATAGATTGTGCTTCAGCAAGGCGTTTACCGGTCCGCAAATAAAATGGAACGCCAGCCCAACGCCAGTTATCTATAAAAAGTTTCAAGGCTGCGTAGGTTTCTGTCACGCTGTTTTTTGGCACTTTATCTTCTTGTAGATAGCCTTTGACTTTTTGGTTATTTATGACACCAGCCGTGTATTGAGCACGGAAGCTTTGGGCATGTACTGCGCTTGGCGAGATAGAGCGGATGGATTTGAGTACCTTAACTTTTTCATCGCGCATGGCTTCAGCCTCCATAGAAGCTGGCGGTTCCATCGCTACAAGGGTCAATAATTGTAATAAATGGCTTTGTATCATGTCCCGCATCGCGCCTGCGGTATCATAATAGTCTGCACGGCTGCCAACGCCAAGGGTTTCTGAATGGGTAATTTGAATATGATCAATATAATTGCGATTCCACAAGGGTTCTAACATCAGGTTAGCAAAACGAAACACTAAAACATTTTGTACTGTACCTTTGCCTAAATAATGATCAATGCGATAAATTTGATCTTCGCGTAGATAGCGAGAAAGTCGTTGATGTAAGGCAGTGGCACTATCTAAGTCATAACCAAAAGGTTTTTCAATCACAACGCGCCGCCAGCCGTGTTCTTCTTTTAATAATCCGCCCTCACTGAGTTTTTCGACAACAGTACCGAACTCTGCTGGACGAATGCTCATGTAAAAGGCGACATTTTGTGGAAACTGGGGATCATTATTGATAAAATCCCGCATGGCTGGGTACATATTTTGATCACTCAAATCGCCCTCAAAGTAGTATAATCGTTGTTTGAACTTATTAAATAAATTCTCATCTAAGCCATTACGAGCTTTGGCAATCAACATTTGTTTGACTTCATCAATCCATTTATCACGATCCCAAGGTCGCCGCCCAGTTGCGAGAATCATTGTACCTTCGGGTAAGCGTCCAGCAACATCTAAGTGATAAAGTGCAGGCATCAGTTTCAGGCGACTCAGATTACCCGTCGCCCCAAAGATAACATAGGTGCAGGGTTCTATCATGAGCCTTCTCCTTGAGATAACAGCGATTTCCAATGGCAACTCATTTCTAATGAACTAGCCGTATTAGCCACTGAGGAGATACAGGCTTCAGCACGCGACTCAGGAATAAAGGCCGCAATGTTAATCAAATATTGTTCAGCCTCATTATCTGGTATAGTTTTAGCCTCTAAACTAACAATATTTGCATCAAACATCATAAAAACTTCAGATAATTGTGCAATAAGTCCCGGATGATTTGCGCCACGCAGCGTAATTTTGTGAGTAATTTCAGCCATTCGGCCAGGAATTTTGGACAAATCAAATGTAGTCACCTTAATATCAGCCCCTTCAAGCTCTGGTAAGGCGTGGAGATGTTCATCAAGTGCCGCTTGGCTGATGGGCGATTCACAAACAGTGGTGAATTTGGCACCAGTGCCCAGTAGAGCAAAGCTAGTATCGCCAAAATTAACACCAAGATTGAACAAAGTACCAGTAATAGATGATATTAGGCCAGTTCGATCAGGACAAAAGATTGAAATTAAAAATGAATGTGTCATAGTCAGATTTTATTGATTGTAGGATTAGGATAGTAAACTATAATATAAGTAATGGCACAATATGTCTATCAATCGCAATGAGCAAATTATTAGGAGAAAAAATATGCTAACACCTTTAGACCATTTGATTATTAATTTTGATCACGGTTTACGTACACTTTTTGGTCAGCCACTAGGCACAACACGAGCTAATCCAGCCAAAACTGTACCTGAGAATGAGTTGACCGACTCAGAAACAGAGCTATCAGCACGATTAATGCGTGTCAATCATGCCGGAGAAGTCTCTGCCCAAGCATTGTATCAAGGACAAGCTTTAACGGCTCGCAGTCAAACAGTACGCTCCAGTATGAAACAATCCGCCCTTGAAGAAAACGATCATTTAGTTTGGTGTGAAAACCGCATTCATGAACTTAACGGGCATGTCAGTTTTTTAAATCCGCTTTGGTATGCGGGATCATTTAGTATTGGTGCGATAGCAGGGGCGGCAGGCGATAAATGGAGTTTAGGCTTTGTCGCAGAAACTGAGCGGCAAGTGATCAAACACTTAGAGGAACATTTGCAACGCTTACCGAATGATGATCTTAAAAGTAGAACGATTTTAGAACAAATGAAGATAGATGAGGCACATCATGCGACGGTTGCACTTAAAGCTGGTGGCGTGCAGTTGCCAAAACCAATAGCTTGGTTAATGGGGGGCACCTCAAAAGTGATGACTAAAACGGCTTTTTGGGTATGAAAACCTTATTCGCTATTTTTATCTTAGTCATGGCTGGCTGTGGTGGTAGTTATGCCATTTATGGAGTACCAGAAATAGAATGGCGAGCCATGACTCCAGAGGAGCGGCAAGCAACGATTGAACGCTTTAAACAACAAAGAAAAATTTATACTCGCACTCGCACTCAAGCTAAAAAAACGAGAAAAGCTGATGAGGAATTTGCTCGCAAATGCCATGATAATTTCTCAAATGAATGTGAGGTAAAGACTCGTCATAAGTGGCAGTTTTAAATTTAATTCAATTTTTGTCAGCAGCCACACGAAATCCAAACAGGCTGTTTCTACTTTCTGGCTGGCTTCTGGTACGACTAGCAACACGATTGTCTTTGGAATTGATGTACCATGAACCGCCACGAGTTAGCCGATAGTCCCCTTTTCCCCCTTTTACCCAAACACTACCATCTGTGGGTGCGCCTTTGTAATTACTATGCCAAGGATCCGCTACCCATTCCCAAACATTACCCACCGTGTCGTAGACTCCAAAGGGATTAGGTAGAAAATAACCAACCGGGGCGGTTTTTTGATCATCCCATTTGCTGCCACAATCCGCGCAGTTGGCTAGGTTTTTGCTAATTTTATTACCCCACCAATAGTTGGTTCGGGTTCCAGCCCGTGCAACATATTCCCATTCCGCTTCGCTGGGTAAGCGATATTGCCTATTGGTTTGTTCGGTTAACCATTCTGTGTAGGCTTTGGCATCTTCCCATGAAACATCAATGACTGGTCGATTACAGCGTCCCCAAGTGTAATCTTTGGGTTTTCTTCTAGCAGTGGCTTTGACAAATTGGTCATATTCCTTAAAAGTCACTTCATAACGGCCTATTGCAAAGCTCTTGATGGAGACCCGATGTACTGGCCGTTCTTCCTGATTTCCGTTACCTTGAATATCTCCCATTTTAAAACGCCCTGCGGGTATTTCCACCATTTCTGGTCCCCAGCCGCCTTTTTGTAAACGATCACGGAAGCTTTTGGCTGAGTGTTTGTTAATCTGGTTTGATATTTTAGGTTGTTGTTCTAATAAATTTAGGTATTTAATTTTGTGAGTTGTTTGTTCTTCTAGTTGTATTAAGCATTCTTCTTCAATTTTTCGGGTTTCTCGTATTTGTGCTAAATGTGCGGCTTCAGAGGCGGTTTTTTGTTGTATTTGGTTGTATTTTGGTATATGTTCGCGCCACATTTCTTGTAAAAAATGCTTGGTATAAAATATATAAGTTATATTTAAGCTAATTGTTACTAGAATACCTATGACTATCCACTGAGATAGTCTCAATTTGACAGCAGTATAATAAGTTGATGATTTAAAAAGATCCCGATGTCTATATCTCCTTTTTAGTAGGATTTCAATCCACTGTTCCACATTTTCTGGTCGGTCTTTTTCATCTATTTTTAATGCTGCATCAATGCCTTGCAAAAAATGTTTTGAGTAGACATTACGACCTATTTGTGTGGCTGGTTCTAAGGGATCGGGTTTATTGTAGAGATTTATCAGATTTTCTCGTTTAGGGGCTTCTATTGGCGGTTTGCCACTGATGGCATAATATAAAATCGCCCCCAAGGCATAAATATCTGTCCAAGGACCTTGATTGTCTTTTTCGGTTTGATATTGTTCAAAAGCGGCGTAACCTGGTGCAATAACCTTGTTGATATTACGAACACTGCTATCAACGGTATAACGTGCTGCACCAAAATTAAGCAAAACCGGGCTTTGATCTTTATCACGTAAGTAGATATTATTTGGTTGAATGTCTTGATGTAAAAGTCCTGATTCATGCACTGTTTGTAAAGCTGATAATAGTGGTAATAAAATTGCCGTCAATTTGGTTTCGTTTTTTAGATTACCTGCTTTTAAGGCAGCTTCAATACTTTGCCCTTGTATATATTCCATAACAATATAAGCCGTTTTGTGTACTTCAAAATAATCTAGTACTTTCACTACATTAGGATGTTGAATATTGGTAAGTGATTGCCATTCTTGACGAAATAGTTCTAAACCCCAAGTAAAATATTCTTTATATTGTTCAAATTTTGGCAAGACATTCTGATTATCTTCCCTAAGTGCTAATTGTTTTGGAAAATATTCTTTAATCACAATAACTTTATAATATAATTCGGTATTATGGGCAAGGTAAGTAATGCAAAATTCTCCTTGTCCAAGAATGGATTGGATACGGTATTGTTGTAATTGATAGCCAATTGGCAGGGTATTAGTATTGTTATTGTTGGTAACAGTCATAGTTGATCAAATTAGGTATTTTGGTATTTTTAGTTTTTATGCGATCAATTAAATATATAATTATGGTTAATATAAATCAACTTTTTGTAATTATGTTATAATTATCGGTTTTATAAATAATTTCAATCCGCCCACTAGCAGGTGGAAGTCACACTCTTTGAAGGATGAATTATGTCACGAGCCTTTAATTTTAGTGCTGGTCCTGCAAACTTACCTGAAGCCGTATTAGAACAGGCTAAAGCTGAGTTACTTGATTGGCATGGCAGCGGTATGTCAGTGATGGAAATGAGCCATCGTGGTAAAGAATTTATGTCTATCGCTGAACAAGCTGAGGCTGATTTTCGGTCTTTATTAAATATTCCAAATAATTACAAAGTCCTCTTTTTGCAAGGTGGCGCATCAAGTCAGTTTGCGATGGTGCCTATCAATTTGCTACGTGGTAGCCACGATAACGCTGATTATTTTAATACAGGTATCTGGTCAAAAAAAGCAATTGCTGAGGCGAAAAAGTTTGGCAAAGTCAATTTAGTTTCTGATTCTGAAGTTAATCATTTTACCACGATTTCTCCTTCTAGCAGTTGGCAATTGGGAGATAATGCGGCTTATGTGCATTATACGCCTAATGAGACGATTAATGGTTTGGAGTTCCAGACAATTCCTGATGTTGGTGATAAGCCCTTAGTTGCCGATATGTCGTCAACGATTTTATCGCGTCCGCTGGATGTTTCTAAATATGGGCTGATTTATGCTGGGGCGCAGAAAAATATCGGCCCTGCAGGTTTGACTATAGTTATTATACATGAAGATTTGGCTAAGGCGGATTTACCACCAATGCCGGCGATGTTGAGTTATAAGACGCATATTGATGCTGGCTCTATGTACAATACACCGCCAACCTATGCTTGGTATATTGCTGGTTTGGTGTTTAAATGGCTCAAGGATTTGGGTGGTTTGGAGGTAATGGGGCAACGCAATCAGCGTAAGGCGGAAGCTTTGTATACAGCAATTGATCAGTCGGATTTTTATGATAATCCGGTTGATCCTGCTTATCGTTCTTGGATGAATGTGCCGTTTGCGTTGAAAAATGCTGACTTGAATAAAACCTTTTTAGCGGAGGCTAAGGAGGCTGGTTTGTTGACTTTAGCTGGACATCGTTCTGTTGGTGGTATGCGGGCGAGTATTTATAATGCGATGCCAGAAGAGGGCGTACAAGCATTGATTAGTTTTATGTTGGATTTTGAAAACCGGAAGTCTTAATGTATAAGATACTAACTTTAAATAATATTTCTGTAAAAGGTCTGGAACGCTTACCGCGTGATAATTATGAGGTGGCTTCTGAAATTCAGCATCCTGATGCGGTGTTATTGCGTTCTTTTAAAATGCACGATTGGGAAATTCCTAAGACTTTGAGAGCGGTTGGGCGTGCTGGGGCAGGGGTGAATAATATCCCGGTTGATAAGATGAATCAGCGTGGTATTCCGGTTTTTAATGCCCCGGGAGCGAATGCTAATGCAGTGAAAGAGTTAGTGTTTGCTTGTCTATTTGCTGCGGCTCGTAATTTATTTCCAGCGTGGGCGTATGCAAGTAACTTGCAGGGTACAGACGCGGAAATTTCAAAACAAGTGGAAGCTGGTAAAAAGCAATTTGTTGGTTTTGAACTGTCTGGACGCACTTTAGGTGTGATTGGTTTGGGGGCTATTGGGGTTAAGGTAGCGAATGCTGCTCAAGCTTTGGGCATGAAAGTGATAGGCTTTGATCCCCATATTACTGTAAAACGTGCTTGGCAACTATCTGCTCATGTCAAGCAAGCGTCAAGTATAGAGGAAATGCTGTCAAAAGTTGAATTTGTCACGGTGCATGTACCTTTGCTAGAGGATACACGTAATACAATCAGTGCCGAGCGTTTACAGAATGCCCGTCCAGGTTTGAGAATTTTTAATTTTTCCCGTCAAGGGATTGTTGATGATGCTGCTGTTTGCGAGGCTATTGAAGCGGGGCGAGTGGATGGCTATATTTGTGATTTTCCAAGTAATTCATTAAATAATCATCAAGGGGTTATTACTTTACCGCACCTTGGTGCTTCTACTCATGAGGCTGAAGAAAATTGTGCCATTATGGTTGCTGATCAGGTGCGTGATTATTTGGAAAATGGTAGTGTGCATAATTCGGTAAATTTTCCTGAGATGGACATGCCGCGTAATGGTAAAGATCGTTTGTTGGTTATCAATGCTAATGTGCCTCACATGATTGAGCGCATTTCGGCAGCGATTGCTAAAGCTGACCTTAATATTGTGGATTTATTAAATAAGTCACGCGATAATATTGCTTGTACTTTGGTTGATGTTAATAGTGCTATACCAAATATAGTTGTGGATGAAATTTGTACCACGGAAGGCGTGTTAATGGTGCAGCGTTTGTAAAATAATAGATAATATATAGAAGCCTCGTTTTGAAAAAAACGAGGTTTTGGAGAATAAACCGTGACCACCCCCAAAAATATCCGATTGATTGTCATTGAAAAATCAGCTGCTCATGCGGAATTGATTTATCGTAGGTTGCGTAAGGCACGCTACTATTTACCTCGTCCACGTTCTGTTACAAATAACAGTGAGTTAAAGGATGCTTTAAGTCAACAGGAATGGGATTTAATTATTTCTGTGTGTCAAGTCGGCGATTTCAGCGCCACACAAGTCTGCAAAACAGTCTCTTTATCTAAAAAAGATGTGCCAATCATTGTTCTCTTTGATGAACCACAATGCCAAAATAATGAAGAATGTGAAGGTATCGGTGAGTTTTTTAAGAAGACGGTTGAATTATTAAAGGCAGGTGCATCGCAGGTAATTCCTAAAAAAAATGATGACTATTTGTACATTGTTCTTAGTCGGGTTTTGCTCAACTTAGATAAACGTCGTCAGAGCCTGCAACTCGAAAAACTTTACACGGAAAGTCAAGAACAGAATAAAATGTTACTGGAATCATCGCGTGAGGCGATTGCTTATGTTGTCCATGATGGTTTGTATCTTTATGCCAATCCTAGCTATTTGAAAATGTTTGATTATGATAGTTTTGAAGATTTGGAAATTTCCCCTATTATGGATTTGGTTAGCGACGATGATTATGATAAATTTCATTCATTTTGGCGTAGTTTAAAGGGTAATAATGCTTCGCAAAACATCAAGTTAGTAGGGGTTAAGTCGAAT
>JAUXCJ010000138.1 GCA_030618965.1 Thiomargarita sp. | reverse complement strand
CAATTCAGTGGCCAAATAGTTCTGAACTACGCTGGAGTGGCTATTTGATGATTGTTGGTATCATTCTATTTTCAGGCAGTTTATACGCTCTAAGTCTGACTAGTATAACTTGGTTAGGAGCCATTACTCCTTTAGGTGGTACTGCGTTTTTACTGGGCTGGTTTTTATTGTGGCTTGCTGCTTATCGAAGTAGTTCGGCCAGCCTGATGTAAATAGAGGTAATAATGAGAGATACTATTGTAATCAATAAATATTAAAATTCATATTCTCGTACATAGGCCTTTTCAAATGAATACAGAAAATCAGATTTTTTTGCCTAAAATTTGCGATGGGTACACGGTATTTGCCAGCATTATTGTGACTGAATTACTCGCTTTTGTGCTGGTTTTAGCACCACTGAACTATGATTGGGACTCTATCAAAAGAAATATACTAAGCGATTTAGCAATGCTATCTTTATTCATGCAATGGCTCACATTAGTTAGTTTGGGGGTGTTATGTATAGCTCGCCGCTGGTTAATTCGTTTAAACAGTGACATAATGGTTGCTATTATTAGTTATTTGCTGATTTTGATAGTTACTTTGGTAATCAGTGAAGTGGCTTGGCAAATCAAAGAGCAGATGTTAGTTCTAGTGAATGAGTCTACAAATGTAGAGCATCATCAATTTTTTTTATCGCGTAATTTAGCACTCAGTGCTATTCTTAGTGCTATAGCCTTGCGTTATTTTTATCTTCAATATAAGTGGAAACAAGAAACAGAGGCTTTTGCTAGTGTTCGTGCAGAAGCTTTACAAGCGCGTATTCGGCCTCATTTTTTGTTTAATTGTATGAATACTATCGCTAGTTTGATCCGTTTTAAACCGTCAGAGGCAGAAGAGGTGGTGGAAGAATTTGCGGATTTATTTCGTGCGAGTTTGGCAGAGGGAAAAAACTGTATCACCTTTAAAGAAGAACAAAAATTATGCCAAGAGTATTTACACATTGAAACATTACGTTTGGGTGAGCGTTTGCAAATTATTTGGCAAGTAGATGATATACCTGAAAATGCACTTGTGCCTCCATTGAGCATCCAGCCTTTATTGGAAAATGCCGTTTATCATGGCATACAGCCTTTAGCTGTGGGAGGTTTGATTCAGATTAGGGGCCATTTTGATGGTAAACAAATAACACTAGACATTGAAAATCCTTTGCCTGAAACAGTTTCTCCGCATCAAGGTAATGGTATCGCGATAAAAAACATCCAGCAACGTTTGTTGATTTTTTATGGTACACAAGCGAATTTAAGCGTACAAAGACAAGCTGATATTTACCATGTAATTTTTAGTTTTCCTTATAAAACTCAATCTAATGAAAATACTTATAGTAGATGATGAACCCTTAGCACGCGCTCGCTTACACGCTTTAGTCGAGGAATTAGGCTCATCATACGAAATCGTTGCTGATGTTAACAATGGTAATGAAGCCTTAAGTGCAGCTCATGCTTTTCAACCCGAAGTGATTTTGCTAGATATTCGTATGCCGGGTATGGATGGTTTGGAAGCAGCCGAACAATTTGCCTCACAGCATCCCCCCCCTGCCCTGATTTTTACAACAGCTTATAGCGAACATGCTGTGGAAGCCTTTGAACATCAGGCTGTGGATTATTTGTTAAAGCCGATTCGTAAAGACCGCTTAGAGCAAGCCCTTAAACGTGCTTATAGTTTTGCTCTATCTCAATTAAGCCCCATGCCAATCGGAACGCCTAATGCTCGTACTCATATTAGTTACCATTTTCGTGGCGAAGTGCGCTTAATTCCCGTTAACCAAATTTACTATTTTTTGGCCGATAAAAAATATGTAGTTGTACATTGGAAAGAGGGAGAAGCACTCCTTACTGATGCGTTGAAAGAATTAGAACAAGAATTTGCGGGACAATTTTTACGCATACATCGTAGTACGCTGGTTGCAATGGGGCAAATTAGAAGTTTAATTAGAAAAAAGAATGGCCGTTCCTATATCCATCTGAAAGCACTTGATGAGTCTTTAGAGGTGAGTCGAAGACATTTACAAAATGTAAAAAAATTATTAAAAGATATGCGTCTTCAAGATCAGTGATTACTTGGAGTCTAAAGCTATACTCAACACGTTCACAATTTGAACTATTGTCATTTCGACGAAAGGAGAAATCTTTAGTGGCATTTAAGATTTCTCCTTTCGTCGAAATGACAAAAAAGTTAAGTTTGTGAACGTGTGGAGTATATATAAAGCTTTAAACTCCAAATAATTAATTTAATCGCTGAATTCAGACTGTTTCAGCCACAAATTAAATTTGTCGTTTGAAATGACTCTTATGATTGGGAGTCCCTTAGTCATACCAACTTTCGGTACAATAAAGCCTTCACGTTGCTGAGTTAAGGTTATTTTGAGTTGGCCACTTTGCACAGTTATTTTACCTTTAATCAAACAAACGGTATCTTGATCAGGCTGTGCATTTGTGTAGAGGTCTGTACCACGTATACCAATGGTCATGGAATTGCCGACATTGATTTTAACATCATGTTTACTAGAAGTACTGGTAAAACGAAAAACGCCCTTTAGCACATTGAAGATAAGCTTCAACACGCCTTTATTTTTAGCTGGTGGAATCAATCTATTAAAATCTACTCTAGCCCCTCCCCCTATTCTAACAAAGCTATTATCAGAAAAACGTATCTGGACGCGAGCATCATGGCTTGTTGTGATAATATCTCCGCTGCGTAATTCGGTCCTAAGCTTGACGGGGTATTGCTTGCCATAACGTTGATAGGCCGCTTTTTCTTGCACCCGTTCAACAATGGCAGTAGTGTCTGCTAGTGCAGGTAAACAAAACATCATCAAAATTAATGGACGTAATATCATTATAATTTTTTCCTTTAGTGAGTATAAGACATGTTAACTTATCCTGAAATTAATCCTGTGCTTTTCCAACTGGGTTTTTTAAAAGTACATTGGTATGGAATGATGTACTTAATTGGTTTTGGTCTCGCTTGGTGGTTAGCTTTACGACGTGCTAAACATTCTGATGCAATTTTCACAGAGGCACAGATTGGCGATGTTATTTTTTATAGTGCCCTTGGTGTTGTATTAGGCGGACGTTTAGGTTATGTCTTATTTTACGATTTACCGACCTATCTTGCTACACCTTCATTGATTCTTCAAGTTTGGCAAGGTGGTATGTCCTTTCATGGTGGTTTCATTGGGGTTGCAATTGCTATGTGGTTGTATGCGCGTAAACTTAAGGTTAGTTTTTTTCAAGTAACTGACTTTATTGCACCACTTGTTCCTCTGGGTTTATTAACTGGGCGAATTGGCAACTTTATCAACGGTGAATTGTGGGGCCGTGCTACCGATTTACCTTGGGGTATGATATTTCCACATGTTGACAATATTCCTCGCCATCCTTCGCAATTATATCAAGCGGTACTTGAAGGTTTGGTTTTATTTATTATATTGTGGGTATTTTCTAAACGCCCTCGTCCAACAATGGCAGTTACAGGCTTGTTTTTAATTGGATATAGCACATTTCGTTTTTTAGTCGAATTTGTCAGAGAACCTGATAATCATTTAGGTTTCATTGCTTTTGACTGGATGACAATGGGACAATTGTTGACTTTGCCCTTGCTGATCATTGGGATGATTTTGATGGGATTGGCTTATTCGCGGCGGTGATGTTAAGACCTCCGAGGTTTTCAAAACCTCGGAGGTCTAATCACTCGATTTCACCTCGTAAAGAATTAGGCAATGCTTCTGTAATTTTCACATCTACAAATTGTCCTATTAAAGAAGTTTCCCCCTCGAAATTAACTACCCTATTATTTTCAGTACGCCCAGCTAATGTTTCAGAATTTTTACGCGAAGGGTGTTCAACTAAAATCCGTTGTACACTACCCACCATTGCTTTACTGATGGCAGTTGCTTTTTCATTGATTTTTGCTTGTAATTGAGCAAGGCGTTGTTTTTTGACTGTTATTGGAACCTCATCAGGTATATCAGCCGCTGGTGTACCCGGGCGCTGGCTGTAAATAAAGCTGAAGGAATGATCAAATCCAATTTCTTCAATTAATTGCATTGTCGCCTGAAAATCGCTTTCAGTTTCTCCAGGAAAGCCAATAATAAAATCGGACGATAAACTTAAATCAGGACGCACTTTTCGTAAACGCCGCACTTTGTATTTATATTCTAGCGTTGTATGTCCCCGTTTCATAAGGCTTAAAATCCGATCTGAGCCACTTTGTACCGGTAAATGTAAATGGCTGACTAATTGTGGCACTTCTGCATAAACTTGAATTAGATTGTCGGATAATTCTAGCGGGTGAGAGGTGGTATAACGAATCCGATCTATGCCTTCAATGGCGGCAACGTAGCTTATTAATAAAGCTAAGTCAGCAAATTCACCATTTGCCATCCAGCCATGATAGCCATTAACATTTTGCCCGAGTAGTGTGACTTCGCGCACGCCTTGTTCTGCTAACAGCGCAATTTCTGCAATGATGTCATCAAACGGGCGGCTGAATTCTTCGCCGCGTGTATAAGGAACTACACAAAAAGTGCAATAGTGACTACATCCTTCCATAATGGAGACAAAGGCAGTGGCTCCTTCTGCTTTTGGTTGAGGTAAACAATCAAACTTTTCTATTTCTGGAAAAGTTATATCAATCATTGGTTTGTGAGTACTTTGCACGGCTGTGAGCATCGTAGGCAAGCGGTGTAAAGTTTGTGGCCCAAAAATTAAATCGACATAAGGGGCACGTTGACGAATTGCCTCTCCTTCTTGACTGGCGACACAGCCACCAACTCCTATTACAATCTCCGAGCGTTTCTCTTTTAAGAGTCTCCATCTGCCTAATAGTGAAAATACTTTTTCTTGAGCCTTTTCTCGGACTGAGCAGGTATTGAGTAATAAAACCTCAGCTTGTGTTGGATCATCAGTCAGTACTAGCCCGTGTGAGGCTTCTAGTACATCTGCCATGCGTGATGAATCATAGTCATTCATTTGGCAGCCGAAAGTTTTTATGTAGAGTTTTGGTTTCATCTTAATGCTTTTATTATTGATGATTGTCTGAACTATTCTGATTACAATTTTTTTATTTTATCATAAATAACATAAATTATAATTCAAATATTTAAAACATGGTTTTTACTTAATTAATAAAATAATTATACCT
>JAUXCJ010000161.1 GCA_030618965.1 Thiomargarita sp. | reverse complement strand
TCATCATAAGCTAAGGGTGTACCAACTAAGGTTTGAGGTTGAAGTAGGGAGTGCTTGATATTAAAGCCTTTGATTGCGCCTTCTGTAAAGGAAAAGCTAATAGTTCCTGTCAAATTTTCTAGTGGATGTTTTATTGCTTGAGTTGATAATTGAGTGGAGATGTTAGCAATTCCCGCAATTGTCTCTTTACCGGTTAAATCCTTGAACAAGGCGCTTGATTGAACGTTTTTTAGAGTTTGTTCTATAGCTATATGTGGTGGATTATTTTCGGTATCCAGCATGAAGTTGCCCTGATATTGGCCATCATAAAGATCAGCTTTTGGGGAAATCCTAAGTTTGCCTTTTTTCGCTGATACGTCTAATTCTAATTTTTTGATGATTAGTTGTGCTGCTTTAAGCTGTCCTATTTTTAATTCACCATTTATATTTAAGGCGCGTAGCATCTCAAGCGGTAATTGTATTGATTCACCTGAAAATGCAGTTGGAGCAGATTGATTATATTGATTAAATTTAGTTGGTTTAAGAGTTGGGGCTAAATAGCGATCAAGATCAATTTTGTCCAAGTTTAGATTAAAAGCAATGGCTGGATTTTTGAAATTATTGATGCGAAATTGTCCGATTAATTCGCTGTTATCTAGGCGCATTTTGAATTTATCTAGGCGTAATTCAGAGGCGTTGCCTTGTAATTGGGTTTCTAATGTGGCAGTGCGTAAGGCGGTTGGATCGCTGGTTTTTGGTACCTTTTGCCCTAAACCTTGTAAGAGTTGGCGCGGATTAAATGGTGCAAATGTGACTTTGCCTTTAAAATTTCGTTTTTGTTCATCTGAAATATGCGCTGCTGATAGTTGCCCATTGACGCTTGCCCCAAAGGCTGTGATTAGGAACTGTTTTGAAGTTAAGCTGTCTTTGGTGAAATTGAACGTTAGGTTTTGACTCTTGAGTTGATGCTCATCAGCCGTGATTTGTAAATTTTTGAAGATTATTTCGTCAGGTGTCAGAGTTAAATGGCTTTGTAATGCGGCACGAGTAAAGGGTAATTTTAGTACTTTTTCTGGATTGAAGGGGGCAATCGCTAGTTCAGCTTGCCCAATTGGGCGGCTAAATACTTGTTTTAAATTAACTTTTCCTGTTAAATTCATTCCGAATATACTCAATGAAAAGCTTTCAGAATCAAGTGTTTGTTCATCAATATCCAGTTTTAGTTTAGGGGTTAGAAACTGATAATCATCAAGGCGCAAACCTAGCTTTTCAAAACTGACTTGGTTGGTTTTTTGATTGAATTGGAAGTCTAGTTCTAAAGCTGCTCGGTTAAAGGGTAAATTATTAGGTAGGGCTGACACTAGTTCGGCTTGCTCTAAACCCTTTAGTAATTTTTTGAGACTAAAGTCTCCTAGTTTGATTTTACCTGTCAAACGTGGCTGAGAAAATAGTGATTCAAGATTTAAGCCTCCTGTGAGCTTTGCACCAAAGGCTTGTAGTGAAAATTGTTTCGTCCACAGGGTTTGCTCATTTAAATTAAGATTGAGTAAAGCCGTTTTTAGATCATTGCCATCAAGTGATAATTGCAGATTTTTAAAATTGAAAGCCGCCTGATTGCCTTTAAACTGTGTTTCAAAAGCAATATCTTTTTCTAGGATTGCTGGTAGTGTATCTAAACCCAGTTGATTTAATAGTTTTGATAGATTGAAGTCGGTTAATTTGATGTTGCCAGAAATACTTGGATTGTTTTTATAGTTGATTTGCATATCTGTACTCAAAATGCTTTCCATTGCTTTTGCAATCACTCCACTTAATGTCAAAGTTTTCTGTTTCAAATCGATATCAATCAGTTGTGTGTTGATGGACAGGCTTTGTTTGCCGTCGGGAATTTTGTCCCCTTGCACACTAGCAGTGAACTGAAGGGGTTCTATACGATATTGTTGATTTTCCAGATTGAGGCTGATTTGAGTATCTAAGTTGACTTGCCCCGCAAGCTTCATCCCGCCGCTGATAGCTAGGGCGGCATTGAATTGCAGCTTAATCGGTTCATTCGGCAGCAGAGCGGAGGTTTTGAGAGTGACATCGGAAAGCAGGTAGCGTGATCCAGTTTGTTGATCATCAAAGACTATTTTGGTTTTATGTAAATTTAATCCGCTAATTTTTACAGATTCTATACTAACACTTTCTTGTTTAGGCTTTTCTTCAGATTTCCCCCCGAGTTTGGCTAAATCTTCCCAATTGGTTTTACCATCTGGTTTGCGCGTCAGGTTTATTTCTGCACCTTCTAATAATACAGTGCTGATTTCAATCTGTTTTTTGAACAAGGGTAGGACTTTAATTTTTGCCTGTGCTTGCTCGAACTTTGCAAACTCCGGTTCTTCAAAGCCCGGGGCATTGCCTAAACTAACTTTGCCCAAATGGAATCCCAGCCAAGGGTAAAAAGTTAAATTAATGTCACCTTCAATGGTTAATGTACGCCCGATTTGTTTTTCGACTAAATTAGCAATTTGGGGCTTATAATCATTAAGATCAACGAAAAATACGATGATGAGGATAACGATTAAGAGGAGTGCTATTAGGCTAGTTATTAGAGTCAATAGCATTTTGAAAAGACGTTTCATAAGGGGAATATTCCTCAGCGCGGCGGGCATCACCTTTCACCCGCTCGACAGGATAACGAGTTTCATTAATTTGGATTTTAGCTTGAGCGGCGGTTATTAAGTTAATGTCTAATTTATCGGCGATACGAATTAGATAAATTAAGACATCTGCTAGTTCATGACTGACAGCTTGGTGTTTTTCTGGGGATAAGTTGCTACTGTCATTCTCGCTAAGCCATTGGAAATGTTCTACTAATTCAGCTGCTTCAGCAATCAGTGCCATCGCCAGATTTTTAGGCGAATGGAACTGATCCCAATCACGTACAGCAGCAAATTCAGCTAAACGTAATCGTAATTCTTCTAGGCTATCAGTCATAAATTGCTGTTATTCGCCAAGACCAATCTTGCAAAGTCATTTGAACATGAATAGGTTTTTGACCTAATTCACCAATTCTAACAGTAAAACGGGTAGGTGATTCAAAAAAAGCATAACTGACTTTATCCCATAAAGGGGAAGCTTGGCGCAACAATGCCAATATTGAGTTGGCATCTATCATTGTATCAACTGTCGCATTGCCTAAAATTTGAGCACTCTGACGCGCCATTTCAGAAATAATATTGCCTTGTCCTTGTTGAGGGACAATTTGCTTGGTTTTCCATGCAATATTGTCTTTGTGTACTTTACGAACTGCTTCAATATCAATCATTTTTTCAAATGCCGCTTTGTCATTATTATTAACAGCATCGTTCAGTTGGTAAAGATGGTAATAAGGCGAGCCTAAAAAAACTACTATTGCTAAAAATATAAGAAAATTTATGTATTTCATGTTGGTTATTACTTACTCCGTTATTATTTTGTCTGAATAAGGATTTTCAGGATTTTCAGACAAAAAACAAAATTTTTTAATTCTGTAAATCCTGATTCAGACAATTTAAAATTAATTAGAAGACAATATCTCACGATGATTCAAAGGCTGTACGGGTCTAACATTATTAGGATATAGAGCCTTGTGTTGTGCCAATTGTTCTGCTGAAATAGAGACGGTTTGCTTGAGTACCATCCATTTTACGCCTTCACTGCAAGGCGGTGTGGTTAAGGAACCTTCAAAAGAATAATAATTCTTATCTGCTGGCAGTAATTGGTTGACATCTATTTGCACATCATGCGATTGTACTTTACCAGCAGTTTTTGGCATCACTTTCCAAAGTTGTTCAATTAATGGGTTGGCTGTATCGCCTACTTTAAAGTGAACGGCAACAACCGCTAATTCATCTTTGGAATTTTTATGTACCATGTGAATGACCATATCAGCCGGTTTGCCGTCGATAGTGGTTTCGCTAGGGGTATGTGTATGGAATTGCAGCAATTGATAAATATCTTTATCAATGGTTAGTGTGCCTGCTGTATTAGCTGTCATCTTGATCGTGTGGCCATTATTTTCAATAACCAAAGGAATTGGCGTGTAATTAAATTCCAATGCTGGCAGTTCAGCTTTTACGCTTTGAGTGATGTTAATTGGTGACTGCTTTTTGCCAGTGGCACATAATCCATAGTCAGCAGATAAATTGCCCCAATGAGTCGGTCCAGTATCGCCTTCGTAACCCCAATGAGCACCTGCATGTGCTTTAGCTTTCTCAGGCGGTTCGGCTGTATTTCCATGATTTTCATAATTAGCAAAATAAAATTGCCACACGCCAATTGCGATTGCCACTATAACTATCACTATCGCGAGTTTTTTAATCATCTTAGTTCCTTTAATAATAAATGTAGTATTTATTATAACAAATTTTCAAGAGACAACAAATCATTCAAGGTTTCTCGCCGCCGTACTAGCGTCACACGCTCGCCATCGACAATTAGTTCAGGTGCTCTGGGACGAGTATTATAATTAGAACTCATAGTAAATCCATAAGCACCACTACTTCGTACTGCTAATAAATCGCCTTCTTGTAAAGCTAACATTCTGTTTTTTCCAATAAAATCTCCTGTTTCACAAATTGGCCCTACAATATCATAGCTTTGCTGTGTCTCATCCTGTCGCGGTTGCACTGGTACAATCTCTTGCCATGCACTATATAAAGATGGGCGAATTAAATCATTCATTGCTGCATCAACAATGGCAAAATTTTTGTCTGCCGTTTTTTTCAGATATTCAACGCGCGTAAGTAAAATGCCTGCATTCGCGGCAATAGCTCGCCCCGGCTCTACTATAATCTCATAAGGCGTGTCGCCCAAGATTTCCATCACTGCTTGTACATAAACTGCTGGTTCAGGCGGCGTTTCATCAGAATAACACAC
>JAUXCJ010000258.1 GCA_030618965.1 Thiomargarita sp. | reverse complement strand
GATGCATGGTACATCCGTGACAATTGTTGTTGTTTCCCCAAACCTAAAGGATAGTAAATGGGTTGACTGGGAAATAGAATATTCATTGAAAGAAATATCTAGAGAAGACAAAACATCGCGCACAAACGGAATAGTCGGAGTGATCAAGAAGGATGGTGGTAGTTATGATTGGCTGATAAGCACATCAACAAAAGATGATGGTTGCTCTGTGAGGACTATTGATTCCGATAAATTGTATAAAATAATAAATGAAAATAGGTATAACCTAAACGGTGATGACAAATATGCTTGTAAGCATTGTAAAACATATGACCAATTGGAAGGCTCGTATATATCTTTGATTAAAGAGGATGATTTTTTAGAAAATCCACAGAAGTATATAGATAATGCCTACGATAAATGTCAAAATCTAGGTAATTATGATCTTTGCAAACAAAGATAATGGATAACCAAAATAACAATAAATCAATTACTGAGGCATCACCTTCAGTTCAAACGCATCTTGGTATATTACAAAACGTAATCCAACGTATGGCAGCGAATAGTAGTCAGTGTAAAGCATGGTGTATTACGATAGTCTCAGCAATACTTGTTATTGTTGCTGATAAAAGCAAGCCGGATTACGCTTGGATTGCAATGCTTCCTGCTATTTTATTTTTCGCACTTGATACTTACTATTTGACCTTGGAAAAAGGATTTAGGCATTCATACAATGTTTTTGTGAAAAAAATACATGGTGGTGAGCTGAGTGCAGATGACCTCTACTCTGTAGAGCCAAGTGGAGATACGTTTAAGCATAGAAGAAAAGCATTAAAATCATTCTCAATATGGGGTTTCTACATTGGTTTAGTGGCGCTTATATTTGTGGCAAGGTATGTGGTATTAGGGTAGCGGATAACAAGGCGCTCGTTCGGACGTTCACTACGCTGCGCTTCGTTTACGCCGCACAGCTTGGTCGTTAGGCTAAAAAACATACTGATATGACTAAAAGAAAGAGAAGTAAAAGGTGGGTATGGACAAAAATTGGCACTGGTTATGCTGAGGTAAAACTACTCTCCTGGAAATATTTTACAAACTTTGTACATCAGGAAATGCTTGGATATGAGGCATACATATGGAGAGGGCAAAGATGTGACAATTGGACTCTTGACTCTACATTAGACCGTCATTTGACTAAAATAAAAATTGCAAAAACAAAGCAGTATCAATTTAGAAATAATCATCTTGAACAATTTAAATACTCAGCTAGAGGAAGGCGCGGTTCAAACCCGGCATTAATTGAGACAGAAAATGAATGGTGGGCTTTAGGGCAGCACCATGGGTTGGCTACACCATTATTAGACTGGACAGCATCACCTTTTGTTGCAGCATATTTCTCGTTTATTAGTCAGGGTAATGAACAAACTAGATATCGTGCAGTATATGCCTTACATAAACCAACCGTTGAATCAAAGGTTACTGAAATAAAAAACGCAAAAGAAGCTGAACATAAGGCCGAAAAAGAAGATATTGCATCTGGGAAAAAGAAAGCGGGGATATTAAAAAGAATCATGCTTGATGCACCAGTAAAGCCGGAAGTAGAGTTTATTAAACCATTATCAGATGAAAATCAGCGCTTAGTTAATCAAGGCGGTTTATTTTCGAGAGCGCCCAATGGCATTCCCCTTGATCAATGGGTTCAAGAAAATGATGATGACAATGGTTACACATTAATAAAGATTCTTATTCCTAATAAAGAAAGAAAAGCATGCCTCACAATGTTAAATAGGATGAATATAAATCATTTAACATTATTTCCTGATTTATATGGGGCATCAAAGTTTTGTAATCTTTTTGGTGAAATTGATAAATATTAATACATCAAGCCTAACAATTAACTCAACATTGACAGGCGCAAAAGACGCGCCTGCAAGTTAGCAAGACGTTATGTTGCAAAGCAGGATTAGTGATGTCTGACACTCATTACCGCAGATATACCGATTTGCCGGCGCTAATTCAGTTGCTGACTAACAGGCAGATCACGCTTCTGGATCCGGCTTCTTGGGATGACAAGAATGACTCATTCTTTCTTTCGACGTACAAGGAAAATAAGAAGCTAAAGACGGTTCTTGCACTCTGTTTCACATGTGCACCAGAAACCTATCACCACTGGCGCGTGTTTTCATCTGGATCTTCTGGTATCTGTGTGCACTTCAACGGACCTGCATTGAAGAGTGCTTTGCACAAGGTTCAAGGTGTGCGGTTTAAAAAGTTGAGTTATCTCAAGGTACGCCAGCTACGCGAAAAACGACCTACGACAGCCCAGTTACCTTTCATCAAGCGGTTCCCGTTTCACCCTGAACAAGAGTATCGGGCTTTGTGGGAGTCTAATGATACCGCCTGCGATTCATTGGACATTCCCATCGATTTATCTGCGATTACTCGGATCACTCTCAGTCCTTGGTTACATCCGAGCCTTCGTAAGAATGTGGTTTCCGCTCTTAAGCGCATAAAGGGCTGCAAAAGTATACCTATGTGGCGCTCAACATTAACTGAAAATGCTGCATGGAAAGAGTATGGTGGTAGTGCAACATAACAAGTCACTCCTGCCGACCGCCTACGTCGCTGGCGGCGGCAGAGTTCAGTCGTTATAAGCCAAGGATATCCGAAAATGAATGCTAAAAAGGGAAGGCGATACTGGAAGATCCAAGGATGGGATGGAACAAACTTTACTGTATGAAAAGAAAGTGCTCTATGGGCAAATCACAGAGAACTCGATGAAGTCAATTTTGCAAACATTAGTTGCGAAAATATCGCTAACTGAAGGTGAAATTATCAGCAGCTACGCTAAAATGAGAACTAGAATATACGCCAACCATCTTGAGGTTACGTATTCGCGTGGCGGATCATACATGTTAACTTGCGGCGACAATCCGTATGTTACTGCCACAGTTGAGAATGGCTTATAACAAGCACACCCAGTTTGCCGCTACGCGGCAGGGACGCCGCAAACAGCGCGGCGCCCCTGGTGTGCGGCGTTAGCAGTCAGAAATAGAACCAGATATGGCAATTACACTGAGAAGTTTACGGGGAGCAGCTGGTCGAGCCAGCCGTACTGTAATAGCTAAATCCCTTAACGAAGCTATTACTAAGGGTAAACAAACCGCATTTTTGTGCCATAGCCATAAAGATCAAACGTTAGCGAAAGGACTTCAAACATTATTGGCAGAAGATGGTTGGGATGTGTACATAGATTGGCAGGACGATGAAATGCCTGCTTCACCAAATAAACAGACTGCTACCAATATAAAGTCAAAAATCAATAAAGTAGATTGGTTTTTATTTTTAGCAACCTCAAACTCAACAGTTTCTCGATGGTGTCCTTGGGAAATCGGATACGCAGACGCAGTTAAGGATAATGAAAAGATATTGATAGTACCTACAACTGATGATTCTGGTCACTGGTACGGCAATGAATATTTACAACTCTAATAGAAAAATCGATGAGGCTTCTAATGCTACAACAAAACGCTCAGGCTATGCAGTGTTTAGTCCAGGATCAACGAGCGGTGGAACTTGGGTTTCAGGACTGTAAGAAGGAAGAAACATGATAAATAATTCCATAGATGAATCATCTCCTTCAGTTCAAATACATCTGGGAATATTGCAGTCGGTAATTCAGCGAATGGCTGCGAATAGTAGCTCTTCCAAAGCTTGGTGTATAACCATAGTTTCGGCAATTTTGGTTATTGTTGCAGATAAAAGTAAACCAGAGTTTGCGTGGATTGCCATCCTCCCTACATTTCTATTTATGTGTTTGGACATTTATTATCTTGCCTTGGAAAAAGGGTTTAGAAAATCCTATAG
>JAUXCJ010000122.1 GCA_030618965.1 Thiomargarita sp. | reverse complement strand
CTTGCGAAAGTTCGCAACTGCTGTTTACTATAGTTTTTAGCAGCAACATTTGGGATAAATAAAAAATTAAAAGTCAAAAACGAGACAATTAATCCAAGTAAAGTTACTCTTTTCATTTCGATTACCATAGATTATGGTGGAAACGAGAATAATAAGATTATATTCTCTACTTTATTAACGGCTATCAAATTGAAATTTTGAAAAAAACACGCTAAAAAAAATGTGATTTCGAGTATAATCATCACTTAAAAAATTTATCGTATGTTCATGCTGGCAAATTTTCCAGCATATAATCAACTATAAGTTGGTGTATTTATTGTGAATATCATAAAATTGATAATAAAACGATTTTTTAACTCGAAACCACAATTGAGCGGCTCTCAATTTAGCTCTCGTCCATCAGAAACTATACCAACAGTTCCATTACCAGCCGTGCCTACTGGAAAAGAGCCGGATTGGTGGAAAAATCGTTTATTTTGTTATTGGGCAAATCAAAATATCTTGCGTTTTGGTAGCAATCGCAAACAACCTGTCAAAATGCGACGGCTTGTTACTTTAAAAATAAGAGGTGATTTTTGGGTAGTTTTACCTGCCACTGGAAAAAAGAAATCCAATTTTTTTAGCTTATCTCGCACAGAATGCCTTTGTCTTGAAAATGAAAAGCCAGACTCACTATATGATGAAAGTTATTTATGCCCTCGCGCCGAAACAGTATCACCAACAGGGTTAGTAAAAGAAATTGGCGTGGTTAATCACTTGACAACCCCCAAAATTCTTGAATGGTATCAAAAGCATCAAATGCGTCAGGAAACTAAACAATGACAAAAAAACAATCTGACTCTGAACTTGTAAAACTTTGGGCGCGAAGAAGTGAATTGAGTAAGGCGGAATGGACACAGCTTTATGGATTGGTGTTTCAGGTTCTTAAGAAAAGCCATTGTTCAGTACTTAGTAGTTTACCTTTGGATAAAACCCATTATATTGATGAATATTTCCGCGATAAGGTTTATCTTACGACGACAAAAGAAAATTTCAAGGTGACTGAACTCTTCTATGATAATGCGTTAAAAACATTTTTTTGTCGCTATCTACTAGATTTTTTAGATGATCCTTATCTTAAAAAGGCATTATCCATAGAAGAATTTGGTGAATCTGGTTATGGTGAAAATTATGCTGATGGTGAAAAACCATTAACAATGGAAGAGATGACTGAGCTTCAACTCTATTTAGATAGGCTATCATCAAAATTTCATCCAGAAGAAGTAAAAACATTTTTATTAGAGTTTGATATTAAAACTGCAAGACAAATATTCGAGCTGTTATTAGAACTTTCCCTTGATATAGAGGATGCTAAATTTTTTTTCCTAGATGCGGAATTAAAACCAAAGTATGTCAATTCTTTTTTTTATGCTGGATTGAAATTAAAGTCTGTCAAATCCTCAGCGCGTGACTTTTTCTTTGAAAATAAAGAATGGGTGAATTTATATCTCTCATTAAATACTTGTGTTGACGACAAAACTCAGATACCTCTTTTCAAATTAGCAGAACTTCATCAAATTCCTTCATATCATTATCGTGCTAAGGATTTGGGAATTACTCGTAAAAAAGGACAATTTGAAGAAGGCTATGAAAAAACTATACTCGGAAAATGGTTACTCTCACTTGGACTTTCCACAAAAATAGAAAACCGTGGGGCAATTGAAGTGGCATTCAAAATACTTTGTTGGGAGGCTTTATCTTTTACAAAAAAATAATCGGATTTTTCAAAATACAAGTTCGCTTACCGTTATATCGAATAGAACGATATTTTCTGGTTTCCACGCTGGCGCGTGGAAACCAGAAACGAGAAACGAACATTAAATATAAGGAAATTAATAATGCGTCCCTTACATCCACCATTAAAAGTCATTGAAAATAAATTATTTCTACCTTCAGAAGAGTTACTACTGCGTTGGGTAGCAAATGATTCTAACCTATCACAAGATACGATACAGGCATTAGAAAATGACCCAATAGCACAAAAATTATACACAGAGTTAAAAAAACCAAATGACACGACTATCGAAGTAGATGAAAGTATAGAAGATGAACCTCCACCACCTTTACCAGCTTTTTTAGGTGAATTAATAGATAAAAGAATAGCTGCCCGTGAACATTTTACAAATGTTTCAGTTCCTAGTTCTGGGCAAATTTTACGGCTAGATAAAATTGTTGGGGAAAAAGGACCAATAGATTGGGATTTACCTGGTCCTTTAGCTATGTTAATTAGTGAACCTACTGAAACTAAAAATGTTTGGTATGGTTGGATGGTTGCTTCTGAAACCGATTATGCCAGTTATTGGGATATGTTATTAGAGCCAGAGGACGAACCTTTTGATCCTTCTGCTGCTGTTATACAAATTTGGAATCCAGTAAATATTTATATACCTTCTGATGTCTCTGTATTAGGGATATTGAAACCTGAACGATTACAAGCTGCGCTGGCTTTGGCGGTCGAATTTGCTACTGGTTCTGAGCTAGATATTTCGCTTAGTCAACCTGGTCATATTGCGCCGCGTACTACTTATGATAATTTTAGTATCCTAACGGGGAGTCCTATCAGCGGTGACAACGATCCACGTCAACGTTATCAGATGCTGTATCACCGGGCAGCCGATGTGTTACGAGAGGTCGCGCCTTCGGTCATATATGAATCTGAATCTGAAACCGTGTCAAAGTCTTCTTGGATGGCTAAGATTATCCAGAAATTTAAAGATTTTTTTCAAGTTCCTTGGGAAATGGGTACAACCATCCCAGCAATGGCTTTTGTATTAGTTGTCAGTGTTGTAACCTATATATTTTGGCCTCTCAATCCAATTGATACAACTTATCAAACTATTGTTGCCCAAAAAACGGATGAAATGGCAAATGAGTGGCGTGAATTTACATTTATCTGGGAAGGGGAAGCTAGAAATAGCTTTGCTTTTAGTCCAACAGCACAAACTTCACCTGCAACTAAAGCATTTAGTGCTGGATTATTAACGGCTAGAGAGACTTTGTTGGAAAATCACGATTTTGTATTGCCTACACCACTAAAAAACAATTGGTCAAAAAATCAATGGGCTTCTTATTTTGATTTAGGACGTTGGACATTCTTTTTGTGGACGGCTTCTCAATTTCCAAATGATATGCAGCCCAATTTTTGGGAGAAACAAAGGGATATTTTGGCACAGTTCAAAGCTAAATTTGAAAATAGACAAGAAAATGAGGCCAAAGATGTAGTAGCTAAACTTGAAGAAAAGGTTGAACCGTTTTTAAAAATGTTGCTAACTTCTGATGAACCAAAGATTTATGATGATTTAGGTTTCGGTTTGGAAGAGCTAATGAGCCTTTTAGCATCTAATTAAGGGAATAACCATGAAACATTTTAGTCAAAAACTATTATTAGTTTTGTTAATTGCATTACCATTCAATACTTTAGCAAGTAGTCAAAAAGATCAACTAGATTATTACATTGACAAATACAAATTTGCTGACTCATCCGATGAACTAGTTCGCAGAGTCCATCAAGTCTTTAAAAAAGTCAGTGCCGTAGCGAATGCTGCTCCAGAACTAAAACTGGCAATTATTAAAGGTTTTAATACCTTGGATGAGCCTTTAGCAATGGCATTACCCGATGGTGGAATCGTGCTCTCAAAAAAAGCGATTGACATAATTTATGAAAATGTCTCACTCGCTCATGGCGATACTCGTGCCGCTTTTGTGTTAGGGCATGAATTAGCACACTTCACTCAAAAGGATTTTTCGCAGCGTAAATTTTTAAATATTGTTAAAGACAGTCCGTTACTATCTAAATTAGTCAAAAATTACCAAGAACAGGATGGTAAAGAAAAGGAAATGGAAGCGGATGCTTATGGTTTTCGCTATGCAGCAATGGCAGGCTATCCAGTAGATAAACTACTGGCGGAAGGTTCTAAAAATTTCTTTGTTTATTGGCAACAACAAAGTTTTCAAGAAGTGAATGACACTCACCCCAGCCCTAAAGTTCGGGCAGAAAACTTGCGGGTGCGCCTCCAAAAAGTTTTGGAAAATTTACCCTATTTTCATTTTGGAGTACGCCTGAGTCACTTTCAGCGATGTGACGATGCTGTGTATTTTTTTAAAGAATTTCTAAAAGACTTTCCGGGGCGTGAAGTTTATAACAATTTAGGAGTTTGTGAACTGCAAAGAGCGCGAAAGCTATTAGGAAAAGAAGCTTATTTATATTGGCTGCCTTCGGTGCTAGATGTCACGACACAAACTGAAAACTTTTCATTACCTTATGCGTATAAAGGTGAGCGAAATACTTTAGCTGATGAATTTTTAGAAAAGGCCAAAACCTATTTTGAGTTGGCATCTAAGATGGAACCCAGCTATGTGCCAGCGAAAGTCAATTTAGCGATTACTGGGTTTTATTTGGGAGAATTTTATTCTGCGCGTGCGGCTATAGAAAAAGCACACGATTTAGCACCTGACGATTTAGACATTCAAAGTATGCGAGCCGTAATTGTGTATGAAGAAGCTAAGCAATCGCCGTATATAGATATGTGGCCTTTTATTATCCAGTTGTTGGATGATTTGAAGCAACAATCTAATATTCCACCCAGTGTTCTTTATAATACGGCTCAACTTTTGGAACAAAGAGGGCGCACGGGAGCGGAAGAACTTTGGCAACAATTAGGGCAACGGATGACAGAATTACCAGCACCTATCCGCCACATTGTGTGTGAAAATGCCGATTGTCCAACACCGCAAGGACTTCGTTCACAAAAAGCCACTTGGAATTTACCAGTTAAGTTTGGGGTATGGGCAAAGCGCGATAAGACTCTACGAAAGTGGCGAAAAGGCAAGGTGAGATTGTATAAGATATATGAACAAATATACCAAGAACCCAAAGGTGTTGCTGAAGTTTTAGCATTAAGAGGGCGAGTAGAAATGGTGGTGTTAAAAAAACTGGATGGTGTTTCTAAGGATGGTTTACCAGCTTATTGTGGACAAGCATTGCGTGAACGTAAGGTGGTGAATGGGACACTTTGGAGTTGTACAAATTGGGCAGCTTTGGTGGTTGATAAAAAAGTGAAAGAAGTTTGGGTGGTTAAGGATAAACGTTGAGGTTTGTTATTATTTGAGTTCTCTCCGTTTCTGGAGAGAACGTTAATTTAGGGAAGATTTTTTATGAAATTTAGAATTTTGTTGATGATTTTTTTGGGGTTGATGAGTTCTGTGGTTCAAGGGGTTACTGAAGAAGAAGCATTTAAATATTACCAAAAAGGGCAATTTGAAAAGGCTTTGCCTTTTTTTGAAACAGCCCTAGAAATTAGGACTAAATTTTTAGGTGAAAAAGACCCTAACACTATCACTAGCTTAAATAAT
>JAUXCJ010000256.1 GCA_030618965.1 Thiomargarita sp. | reverse complement strand
TCAATGCCATTAAGTTAAGAAAAACCTCCGAGGAGAGCAATACCTCGGAGGTTAATTTTACAAGATGAGGTATTGCTTTCCTCGGAGGTATGATTTTAAGGCTTAACTTAATGGCATTGGAATGTTTGCCACCGAACGAACCGAAGGTGCTATTGAAAGATTAGATATGGCAAAAAACATCTTACGCGAACATGGTAATTATAGTTGGCTAACCGAAAATGGCAGTTTTGTAATACTGAACAACGGGATTGAATTTGCTTCCACCTATTTTATTATGTTATTAGCACTTTTCTTTATAGGCGCAGGACGATATGTCAGTGTTGATTATTGGTTGGCAAAGAAATATCGTCAGTAACATCTTAGCAATCATCCATCAAAAAACAATCTATATTATCCGGAGTAATTATTTTGGTTTCAGTATGCGGATAGGCGCAGGTAAATGTTTTTGGAAAACGCGCTTTGGCACTGGCGTTCCATTTGAACTCCCACGCAAAGAGTTTGCCATCGCGTTCTTCAAGGTAGTCAATTTCCTGCTGCTGAGCAGTGCGCCAAAAATAGCAGTTGACACTCAACCTTCTATTCGCTATACGCTTAATTCGTTCGCTAACCAAAAAATTTTCCCATAGCGCACCGATATCATCACGCAATCCCACCGGATTAAAATGCTTAATAACGGCATTACGCAACCCATTGTCATAAAAGTAGATTTTTCTGGTTTTTTTGAGCTCATTACGCAGATTACGGCTAAAAGCACCTAGTCGAAAAACCACATAAGCTTTTTCCAGAATGGAAATATATTTTTCCACGGTTTCATTATTTAATCCGGTTATTTTCCCCAGTTCATTATAAGAAACTTGGCTGCCAATTTGAAAGGCGAGTGCCTGCACCAATCTTTCCAGTCGATCCGGTTTCTGGATCTTTTCCAAGATGAGGATGTCTTTATAAAGGTAACTGTCTGCCAATTGTGAAAGCAGTTCCGGTTCATCACCAGCTTGCTCAACAATATCTGGATAATAACCATAGATAAGACGATGGCTTAAAAGCCGGTGCTCTTCAAGTAAACCATGATGATTCACCATTTCTTCCCAAGAAAGTGGGTAAAGGTGATATTCCCATTTGCGCCCCGTCAATGGTTCATTCATACGATTTGCTAACTCGAAAGCGGATGAACCGGTGGCCAGTACTTTAACACCAGGAAGATTATCGACAATTAGCTTGATAGTCAGTCCTATATTTTCAATTCGCTGCGCTTCATCTATCACCAACAAAGTGTGCTTACCGATCAGATTTTTTAAATGCGTCGAAGTGACATTTGATAAAATTTGTCGTATATCTGGTTCATCACCATTCCACCATAAAATGGGTTGCTCCATTTTCAATGTAAGTTGGCGCAATAAAGTGGTTTTACCTGCTTGTCTGGGACCTATCAGGAGAATAGCTTTTGGATCATTAAGTCTTTTTTGAATCAAACTGCTTACAAGGCGTTTTATTAGCATTTTATTATTTTATATCCGTAAATTATTATATTTTTATACGAAAATAAAGGCATAATATGAGTTTTTTATTATGTTTGTAAAGTCTTGTAGGGTGGGTTTCGCTCTGCTGGCGTGTCAGTGTTGATTACTGGTTGCCATGATGATACATTGCAAATCTTCGGCTAAAATCAAGCGTCCCGAATAGTATTTTTTGACAAAAGATAGATTCAAATCCAGCTTATTTAAGCTACGCCTCATAAAGTGGCTCAAAACAAGTGTACCGACTTCAAGCTTGAGCAGCCACTTTTTCTATCACACTAGGCGTTGCATGTAGCCGTTTAGCAATTCTCCCCGCTTGTTCAGGAATAGCAAAAGGCATAATCAGTACATCCGCCCCCTTAGCAAAATGGATAAATTCAGGAAAATTGCCATTTTGATCACTACTAAAAACAATACTCTTATTAGCTACATCTACTTGATAAGCCAATGCTGGCACCGCTCCATGAGGCACACCCAAAGCAGAAATGACCATCTCATCATTTTTAAAAACTATTGTGGGAGTCGTTTTTGTTGCATCAATTGTAGTGATGTCCAGTTTAAACAAACCATCATTACCTTGTAAAAAACCAAATAGATAACGAAAGGCACCGGTTTTTTCTTCAAATAATGCCTTGATAAAAGACTGAGTATCAGGGAACAGATAGTTTCCTGACGGTCCACTGATTGCAAGTGGCCTTTGTCGAGATGAAAAAAAACCACCTTTCAGAATAGCGGGTAAATCTACCACATGGTCAGTATGAAAATGGCTAATGGCCAACAAATTCAAATCTTTAATCCGCGCTTTCGCCTCACCAAACCGCAAAAAAGTCCCACCACCAGCATCTACCATTAAACGCGATTTACCATTAATCCATAATAAATACCCAGAAGCAGCGCGATTATCATCAGCAATCGGTCCACCAGAGCCTAATATTTGTAATGCTAAAGGCTTATCGCCACAAAACGCCTTTGTTTGTGTAAAACTTAGAATCGTATAAAAAAGCAGGATATAAATAAAATGCCAAGAAAAGTTGCTTTTATTTATCATAATGTACCTCAGTAAGTGGAGATTTATAATAATCAATTGACGCAATTTATTCCAATGATTCGGACAGTTTTTAAATAAATCGAAATATTGTCAGTACGCTGCGCTTACTTCGTTGTGATGAGTTGTAGCAATTATTCTAGTTTTATTCGATAATTAAACATCTTTAAAAATTAAATTAAATTTAAGAATAATTCAAATGGATATTAAGTCAGCATTAAAAGCCGTCACTGAAAATCGTGATTTAAGTATGGATGATATGTCCGCTGTTATGCGTTGTATTATGACTGGTGAGACGACACCCGCGCAAATTGGTGGTTTTTTAATTGGTTTACGCATGAAAGGTGAAACTGTTGAAGAAATTGTCGCCGCTGCCCAAATTATGCGTGAACTGGTGACACCAGTTTCTGTGGAAAATCAGCACTTAGTTGATATTGTTGGTACTGGTGGTGATGGGATGAATACCTTTAATATTTCCACAACCAGTGCGATTGTTGTAGCTGCGGCTGGGGGGAAAGTGGCTAAACATGGCAATCGCTCGGTTTCTAGTCAATCTGGCAGTGCCGATGTTTTGGAGGCTTTGGGGGTCAATATTAACCTTAATCCTGAACAAGTTGCTGAATGTGTTAATAAACTTGGTATTGGCTTTATGTTTGCACCACTGCATCATAGCGCGATGAAATATGCTATTGGGCCACGTCGTGAAATGGGTGTGCGTACTATTTTTAATTTGTTAGGGCCTTTAACAAATCCAGCTAATGCCAGCACTCAACTACTTGGCGTTTTTAGCAAAGCATGGGTGGAACCGATTGCAGAAGTGTTAAAACGTTTAGGCAGTGAGCATGTGTTGGTGGTTCACTCTGAAGATGGTTTGGATGAAATCAGTATTGCTGCTCCGACAAATGTTGCGGAATTGCGTAACGGTTCTATTAATACTTATAGTGTCACACCTGAAGAATTTGGTCTGAATCGTGCTAGTCTCGATAATATACAAGTGCATTCGGTTAAAGAAAGTCTGGCTATGGTGCGTGGTGTATTGGATAATCAAGCCAGCCCAGCAAGAGATATTGTGGTATTAAATGCGGGAGCTGCCATCTATGCTGCTGATTTAACAAATAATCTAGCTGATGGTATCGCACAAGCACAAGCTGTTTTGAGCAATGGTGCAGCCCGCGAAAAATTGGCGGATTGGGTAGAACTCACTCAAACTTTTTAATGCGATTTCTCCCTCCCCCTAACCCCCTCCCGCTGGGAGGGGGGACTTCCACCCCAGCGGGGGGGATTGAGGGGGGGAGAAATC
>JAUXCJ010000120.1 GCA_030618965.1 Thiomargarita sp. | reverse complement strand
GACATGGCTACGATCCGACTTTGACAGATATTGAAGTTTTCGACCAACAAGCATTTGAAAATGAATTAAAAAACGATACACCATTGATTAAGGTATTCCGCGATGCCTTGAATAAAGGTCATCAAGTACTTGAGGAGCGTTTTGAAACCAATCATAACGCTACTAGTTACGTTTTACAACGTGCTTGGTTAGTTGATCAATTTGTATTACAAGCATGGCAGCGTTGTACTTTTCCTGAACATAATTCGATAGCCATTTTGGCTGTTGGTGGCTATGGACGTGGTGAGTTGCATCCAAAATCTGATATTGATTTGTTAATTTTATTAGAATCAGAAATGGACGATGCAATAAAAGCTTGTATTGAACAATTGATCCAATTTTTATGGGATATTGGTTTGAAAGTTGGGCAAAGTGTGCGTACCGTAGCAGAATGCGAAAAAGAGGCTGCGGCTGATATTACAGTGGCAACTAATCTGATTGAAGCCCGTTTATTGATTGGCCCCGAACATTTATTTAAAGCCTTAGAAACGGCTATCGCACCAGATAGAAGTTGGGATCATAAAGCCTTTTTTTCAGCAAAAGTACAAGAGCAAAAGAAACGTCATGATAAATTTGATGATTCTGGTCATAAACTTGAGCCTAATGTCAAGGAAGGCCCTGGTGGATTGCGCGATATTCAAATGATAGGCTGGGTTGCTAAACGTTATTTTGGTGCGACAAGCTTACATGATTTAATACAACATGGCTTTTTAACCGAAAAGGAATATAAATCATTAAGCGAAGCACAAGAACTTCTATGGGAAGTGCGTTGTTTCTTACATCTGCATGTCAAACGAAGCGAAGACCGTTTATTGTTTGATTATCAAAATATTATTGCCAAATCATTTGGTTATAAGGACGATGCTGCTGGTTTAGGCGTAGAAAAAATGATGAAGCGATATTATCGCACTGTCAAGGAAATCCGCACTCTTAATGATATGCTGTTGCAATTGTTTGAAGAAGTGATTTTATATGCGGATACGCCAACTGTTGTTCATCCCTTAAATAAACGTTTTCAAATCCGTAATAATTTTATAGAAGTGACTAACAAGGATATTTTTGTGAATTATCCATTTGCGTTGTTAGAAATTTTTCTATTAATACAAGAACATCGAGGGATACAGGGCATACGTGCTTCAACTATCCGCTTGATTCTTCATTATAGGTATTTGATTGATGATATTTTTCGTAAAGATTTGCGGGCGCGGAGTTTGTTTTTAGAAATATTTCGGCATCAGAAAGGCTTAACCCATGTGTTAAGGAAGATGAACCGTTATGGCATCCTTGCTGCTTATATTCCCAGCTTTGGGAAAATAGTGGGACTAATGCAATATGATTTATTTCATATTTATACAGTGGAACAGCATACGCTTTTTGTGCTGCGTAACCTGAGACGCTTCCATTTACCTCAGTTTTATCAAGAATTTCCATTTGCTTCTAAACTGATCAAATCTATTCCCAAAGCGGAACTTTTGTATTTAGCAGCATTTTTTCATGATATTGCCAAAGGAAGAGGCGGTAATCATGCCGAATTAGGCGAAATAGAGGCTTTGAATTTCTGTAATTTGCATGGTTTTAGTGATAACGATGCTCGTTTAGTTGCTTGGCTAGTTCGCCATCATTTGATTATGTCGATGACAGCACAACGTAAAGATCTTTCTGATCCTGAAGTGATTAAAGCCTTTTCCCAACAGGTGACAGATACCTTGCATCTTGATTATTTATATTTGCTGACGGTTGCAGATATTAGGGCGACTAATCCGGAATTATGGAATAATTGGAAAGATAGTTTACTGATTGAGCTTTATAACAAAACCAAGACATTTTTATCTCAAGATAATGATGATATTGTGAATATACAACTGCATATTCAGGGTATTCAAAATCAAGCGCGTCAGTTACTTAATGATTCAAAATCAGGAGATGTCAACAGCTTATGGAAAAAATTAGGTGATGAGTATTTCCTTTCTTCTTCACCAGAAGAAGTTGCTCGCGAGACGGAAGTTATTTTAAAGGAGACAATGCCGATTGTCTTGGAGCGTGATAATAAAGGTGGAACTGGATTTATTATTATTACCGCTGATAGGAACTATTTATTTGCTGAAGCCACAGCTTTTTTTGAAAGAAAAAATTTAAGCATTATTGAGGCTTATATTGTTCCTGGTGAAGACGATTATAATATTAGTGCTTACACAGTTTTAGAAAACGATGGTAAAAAAATTAGTTCGGCAGTGCACATTAATGAAATTATAGAAGGATTAAAACAAGTCCTGTCTAATGACAACAAATCACCTCCAGCCCCAATCATTCGCCGTTTACCGAGACAAATGAGGCATTTTAAGGTGGAAACCAATGTCGATTTTAAACAAGACCATATTAATAACCATACGATTATGGAAATCAAGACGATTGATCGTCCTGGGGTCTTGTCGCGGATAGCTGAAGCGTTTAAAAAATGCAAAATCCGGGTAAAAAATGCTCAAATAACGACTTTTGGTGCTCATGTTGAAGATGTGTTTTTTATTACTGATTATGAGAATCATGCGTTATTTTCAACAACTCAATTGAATTGTTTGCGGGATAAGTTATCAGAGTTGCTTGATAACGATTAATTATCAGACAGTTATCCGTTGATAATAACGCGCTCGATAAAGTAATCTTTGTTCATCATCATCTGCAAATTTTGAGCGATCATGCAAAACATTATTACTAATCAAACCTTGTCCAGCTTGCAAAGTGGCTCTAAAAATATAATTTGAATCGCTATCTAGCGTATTTGCTAAAAATTGCACTGCTGCTGGTGTTATTTGGTCATTTTTCCAATCAATAGAGCGTGTTCGTTTGGTATAACGCATATGTAAAGTACTATTATATAAGGAAAAAACTGGGCCACAACGAGTAGGGCGAATTTCTTCCCCGGTTTTTGTCACATTTGGGGGAATGCACATCACATCAGGCTGCATTAAGGCATGGATATAATCTGGATTTTCGTCTCGTAACAGGATATAAGCTATTTCATGATCCAGTAAGGCATTTTCTCCTCCCTGTTTAGCACTATGTACACAGTGCAAAATAAGACCATAAATTTGCTTATCTAGTAAATTATAATAACCGTCTGTGTGCCAATGAATAGGGCGATTCGTATAGGGAATATAGGTTTGTCGTTTTCCATCTCCAACAGATGCGACTGTTAAGGAAGTGATGGCATCGTCATCTGCACACATATTATTATCTAATTGGGTGAGATTGAATTGTTTACCCAGTTCACGGGGAATAGCTTTATCCGCATTTTTTAGTGGACTAGCATAAATGGCCATATTAGCTGCTTGGCAACGTGCTAAAATTGCAGCATGTTCAGCCGGTGTTAATTGGCGTGGATCATTAACTTCTACTATTAAGTCAGATATGTTGTTGGGGTAATTTTCTAATTTCCGCTCTCGCCATACTTGATAAGCGGTTTCATTGTCCAAATTAAAAGGGCTATTATGAATCAAGAGATTTATCCTTGTGTGAAATTTCAATTCCTCATTATACATCAATTTTTTATCCCATTTTTTTATTAATTGGAGTTAGTTATTATGCAAAAACTTTTTGTTCAGTCGCTAAAAGGGGCATTGCTGTTGTTATTTTTATGGCAATCCTCTTATGCCGGATTACCAGGCAGTGTGGGCAATCAAGCTTTACCGAGCCTTGCGCCCATGTTGGAAAAAGTCATGCCAGCAGTTGTGAATATTTCCTCAAATGCCCGTTCTCAGCTAGCTGATAACCCATTACTTAATGATCCGTTTTTTCGTCGTTTTTTTAAGCTTCCGGAACAAAAACAACATAAAAAACATAAAAAACAGAGTCGAGGCTCTGGTGTGATTATCGACGCTAGAAAGGGTTATGTCTTAACCAACTTCCATGTTATTGAAAAATCAGATGATGTTTCTGTTACATTGCTAAATGGGCGCGAATTGAAAGCAAAGCTGATCGGCGTTGATCCAGAAACTGATGTAGCTCTGTTAAAAGTGCCTACAGGTAATTTACAGGCTTTGCGCTTGGGGGATTCTGAGCGTTTACGGGTTGGCGATTTTGTCGTAGCCATTGGTAATCCGTTTGGTTTAGGACAAACGGTGACATCTGGTATTGTCAGTGCCTTGGGTCGTAGTGGCTTGGGTATTGAGGGTTATGAGGATTTTATTCAGACAGATGCTTCTATTAATCCGGGGAACTCTGGTGGAGCATTGGTCGATTTAAAGGGCAGATTAATTGGTATTAATACCGCGATTCTTGCACCCGGTGGCGGGAATGTTGGGATAGGTTTTGCGATTCCAATTAATATGGTTAAGAAAGTTGTAGAGCATTTGGTGAAATTTGGTGAAGTACGGCGTGGTGTGTTGGGCGTACAAATACAGGATTTAACTTACGATTTAATCAAAGCTTTTGGTTTAAAACCCAACCAAAAGGGTGCTCTTATTGTTAAAATTGAACCTAGATCGGCGGCTGAAAGGGCAGGTTTACGAAGTCGTGATATTATCACCGCTGTCAATGGTAAAAGCATTGAATCTAGTAGTGATCTTCGTAATCATATTGGATTATCACATATTGGTGAGCGTGTCAGAATCACTTTGATACGGAAAGGGCGTACCCGCCATTTATACGCTGTTGTCGCTGATAATAAAGTTGAGGGTAGCAATATTAGTTGGCATTTAAAAGGGACGACTTTAAAGGAAGCCAGTGAGGGTATTAAAGTCTACAAAGTGATTCGTGGCAGTAAAGCTTGGAATTTAGGCTTTCGTAAGAGTGACATTATTGTTGGATTTAATCGTCGAGAGTTAAAAGATTTGAATGATTTGACTAATCGTTTTAGACGCAAGACTGCTCGCTCTATTCAAGTCAAGCGCAAAGGTGATCTTGTGTCGATTTGGTTGCAGTGATATTTTAATTGCGTTAGTTTGGCTTGGAGTTCAAAGTCATTACACCAAGAGCTAAAGCTCTTGGCTAAAAAATTAAGCTGGCTTAGCCAGCTAACCCATCTACATCAAGGCGTTATCTTCCTCATTTGTCATCTCTTTAAAGGCTTTTCATCAAAAATTCTACTTGCACTGCCATTTTTTTGACCGATTTTGTTTAAATATCACTAATATCATCTTCACTTTTAAGGTTTTATTATTTAATCTATGGATTTTATATTATATCAATATATAATAAGACTCTCTTCAAGTAGAAAAATAAGTTTATAGCTTAACCCCTTATTATTAAATAGCACTTGAGCAACAGTTATGAGACGCACTAAAACAAAAAGATTCCAAAATACCCAAAGTCAAAGGGATTACGCAACAGTAGGCGCTAGACGGCGCCGTCCACCTACCCACCGCCGCCGCTCGGCTTTTCGT
>JAUXCJ010000437.1 GCA_030618965.1 Thiomargarita sp. | reverse complement strand
TTATAGGCTTGGTCGGCTAATATATTTCTATCAGCCAAAAATAAAATTCTGGGGCGACGTTTTTCAGCATCTGGTTCTAAACGTGACTTTAAACGCCATCGACTTTGAAATAGCTTCCAAGCTAAGTGAAATGCAATTGCAGTTTTACCTGTCCCGGTTGCTAAGGTTAATAAAATTTTAGTTTCACCACGAGCAATAGCTTCGAGCACATTGTTAATAGCATTTTCTTGGTAATACCGTGGGTAAAAATTACCGCCCTTATCTTCGAATGGCACAGCAGAAAATCTTTCACGCCAAGTAGTAGTGAAATCCTTTTCTGTTTTTTCAAAAGTTAATGCCCAAATAGCATCGGGAGAAAGGTAGTCTTCTACTAGCCCCTCTTCACCAGTTAGCATGTCAATTTGATAAATCTCGTGACCATTGGTGGCATATGCAATACGACACTGCAAGCGTGTTGCATAGTCTTTGGCTTGACGTACTCCTTCGGTATAACTCAGGCTTTCTTTTTTAGCTTCTACCGCTGCAAGCTTTCTACCTTTGTAGGTTAAGACATAATCGCAAGGAACTTTATTGGTACGCTTGCCACCGGTAATAATACGACCGGGGCAAATCACTTCGCGGCGAATATAACTGAGCTCAACATTACTCCAGCCCACAGCTTTAAGCTTAGGGTCGATAAGTTCTGCGCGGGTATCCGCTTCATTCATTAGCATTTAAAATCCATCTATTGCACTGGTTAATTTTAATAAAAATAGAGCGAAATCACTTTCCCATATTAAATATCTATTTTAAGGGGCTTAGTTAAGAATTACGTCAGAATAATAATTAGCAATATAAATTTATAGTAAACTTTCCTGTCCAATAACTCTTTTGGCTTTACCATTAGGAATAAGTTCTTCATCTCGTATCAAACAGATAGCTTTTTGAAAGTCTGTCTTTGAAATTTTCATTTTATCCGGATGCCAATTTTCCCTTGCTTCTCTGATGATTGCATCATCAGAAACACCATCACCATTGAGAATAAGATTATTCCATGCCGCATGAATAGTAGTAAAAATTTCCGCTTCATTAGAATTCATAGGAATAATCAAATCAACAACCTGAGCGAGTTGTTTACGATAAGGTTTTGTCGTTACTAGTGTATCTGCCATTACCTCATCATAACGACTAAGCTTTTTAAAAAGGTATCCTTTTCCTACTTCCCTTTCCACAAACTCAAAAAACTGATTGCTCCTTGCCCAATCCTCAGCCTTAAGCATGTGTTTAAAATCATTTGGCCCAGCCGCATCTTTTATCGGTAGTCGGCCCAAATCAATTCCACTAATACTCTCTGTTAAATGCAGCGTTTTCTGAGCCTTAACACGACCGAAAGTTTTATCCCTTTGTTGCAAAACATGTTGATGATGAACAAAAGCAAGAATCCTTGCTGTAAATTCTGGTGATGTTGTTTTAACTTCCTCTACTTTCGATAACCCTATTTTCATATCTGCTGTCAATTCACCAATAAAGGATTTTTGTAGGATCGATTTTTTTAGTTCGTCTATCGCAGTTAATTTGTCTGTATAGATTCTTTCAAGAGCTTGAACTGAAGTCATAAGACTATCTAACAAACCAACTATTTCAATTTGTTTATCAACTTCGGGGAAGGGGAAAAGCATATTTTCAAATGTGCCCATATTAATATTATCTTGAGCAGAGCCTTTTCCTTTCGCTTTCAAGATTGTCTTAAATGATTGCAGCAAGTATTCAACATAACGAATTGTTGTGACTTTAGGATCAACAACTACGCCAATCACACTATCAGGGAAACAACTATCAAAATCCAAAATCCCAGTTTCTGCAATATTAGCCGCAATCGTTATACAAATAGTACCTTTAGGCCAAAGCTTACTTTGAGCCAAACCTTTCTCGTTATAAGTCTTAGAGTAATTTTTAATTACATGTTCGCAGTTTCTAACAGCACCTGTTTGAATAAACGGATAATTACCGCCATACAGTGAATCATCATTTCTTGGACGATGTTTGGATTTTCCACGCCCAAAGTCCAAAGAGACTTCTTTCAAACCTTTCTCAACCCACCCCTCACCACGCTGACTAAACACTTGCTGCAAATAACTTTCAAACAATTCGCGGGCATTTTTGAGGTTTTGTTCGGTTTTGGCGCGGGCTTGTTCTATGTCGGCAAAGACTTGATCGAGAATAGCAACGATGCGTTTTTGTTCGGACAGAGCTGGAAGTGAGATAGGAAATTTTCTTACCGTTCCAACATTAAGATTCCCAACTCCTGAGCCACTAATACTAGCTTTAGCTAGCTTCTTTACTTCACTGGAATTTAAATAGTATTTCAAATATTTGTTATACAAAATATCATGCTTAGGCTTTATCAATGTAAGGCTTACAAAAACACTAAACTCGTCATCTGAGTCAACAATTGCAGCCTCACCATAGCTACCAACCCGTGTATATAAAACATCGCCTCGCAAAGGCTTGTTATTTTTTGTTAGCTCATTATG
>JAUXCJ010000039.1 GCA_030618965.1 Thiomargarita sp. | reverse complement strand
CCACCCCAGCGGGGGGGATTGAGGGGGGGTGACGCTATTCAACAAATCAAATCAACCCTGCCATCAAAGCACCTTCGTCTAAATCATCTTCGTCAACTACCTTATCTGCCTTAGTCATTTCCAATTTTGGTAGTTCAGGAGTAGTACTTTCTAGTGGTAACGGTGGTAATTCCACTGGTGCGGGCGGAGGCGGTGGCGGAACAGTTACAGTTTGTTTAGGTTTAGCTGGTTCAGGTTGGTCTTCAGTGTCAGTATTTTTGATTACATACCCATTAGACATATTGCTTTGGGTGAGTCCTAAATAGGCTAACCAAAGCAGTTTATTCGCTTTCGTTACCTTTGGACCGAGGCCAAAGCGTTTGAAAAATTCAGGATCATTAGAATATAAAGCATCTAAAATCAGAGCACCCGTGGGTGTCGTGTCACTTAGATTTACCTTTAGTTGTAAATATGAACGTTTTGAACGGGGTTCGGTAGACATTTCCTTATTTTATCCTAATTCATTTACCAGAACAGACCTGACAGGTTTTTAAAACCTGTCAGGTCTTAAAAAATAGAACTTAAAATGGTTCGGTACTAACTTTGCAACGCACGATATAAATCAATTAAAGTCAGTGAGGGTAAATTGACATATTTCCGTACAATGCTTAATGCCCTAAATGCTGAATGTTTCCAACAACCTATAGCTGTAGACATTTGTGGGTTATCCAAAAAATCAATGCTATTAAACCAAGGCGGTGTAACATGTGGATGTTTGCCTTGAATATAATCTTTTAATGCCAGACTGCCGCCACCAGCGCATAAAACCCCACCTACCGATTTGGGACATCGGGTATGTACAAAAGTATAAATATCTCGTGCGGTTAGATCAAAAGCTCGTTTGATGAACTGGGCGCAATCAATTTTGTAGCCCTGAATCACTGCGTAGCCATTTTCAAGTACAAATTCAATTTGAGAATCAGACAGTTGAATATTTTTGAGGAGGTCGTTTTCACTACAAGCACCTAATAGCATGGTTCTTAAGTGCTTGCGTACTAAAAATAATCCATGTTGGTCTTCGGCATCGGTGTGATCTAAATCGTACTGAATATCACCTTTAGATAATCTAAATATACTGTAGTCAGTTGTATTGCCACCAATATCTAACACTAAATAGTCAGTTTTTGGCATTAACACATTTTTCTCCACTGCTTCTTTGTTAAAGCCGGAATCCCACAAAATTCGATTCCAAACGTGAGCGGTTGCTTCTGAAATGGTTGAGACACCAAAGATTTTGGTACCATCCGCTGTGCCGAAACCGTTTGGATGTTTTATTATTGCTGGCGCAGTTTCTTGACGATTATCAGCGTCTGTATTAAAAATCCGTGTTTCTGCCATTATGGCTTCTTGTGCGGCATTGATTAAGCTTTTATTGCGAGATCTAACACTATTTTTAGCTTGTTGATAATACAAATTAGTCGGTATGCTTTGCGTGACCGATACGTCTTGTCCGCTGAATTGGGCAAAATTAGTTGCTAAATGTTGGAATAGAGCGGCTCTAATGCGTGTGATACGTTCACTGCCAATTGTGTTTTCATTTGCGAATGATTCACGACCGACAGTGAAGGTTATTTCACGTTCATCTTCGGGAAAAACTGTTATTTCAGAATCTTCTGACTCTTGCCCACCTAAAAGTGTTTCAACGGAACTAATACCATAGCCGATATAGGAAGGTTTATTAATGACTTTGACATTTAAGCGTCCTTTTGCGTCTAGTTCGGCATAAGCTAAGGCTGTGTAAGATGAGCCTTGATCAAATCCTACTGGGAATCCTGTATATTGTTTGATAAGTTGTATTTGGTTAGGTAATAATTTCATTTGTTTTGGTTGGTTGATTTTATGTTGTTACTTAAAACGTAATTTTATCTTTATTGATATGAAAATTCAAGCCTTGGGCTTTACCCAAGGCTAAAAAACTTGTTGACTAGCAAATATTATGCTATATGTTAAAATTTTTGCTGGAGTTCAAAGCTTTAGCTTTGGACTAAATTTTATTAATCATTTAATCTTATGTTCGATATAGGTTTTTGGGAAATTTGTCTAATAGCAGTTATCGCATTATTAGTATTTGGGCCAGAAAAATTACCTGGTGCTGCTCGTACTGCGGGATTATGGGTAGGGCGAGCGCGTCGTTTTATCGGCACAGTTAAGCAAGATATTGATAAAGAACTACGCCTGCAAGAAATGCAAGAAGCTATTAAACAAAGTGATCAAACTGGACTCCAAGAGTTTATTGAGGAAACCAAAACCGGTTTGAGTAAATTAAATCAACCGATTAATCAAGATTCCTTATCTTCAACCGAGAATAAATCTCCCCCTACAGAAACACGATCTTAATTATATGACTGATTCAAATTCTTCCAGTGGCGTGGATATGCCATTTGTGCAACATTTATTAGAATTACGCGATCGCCTATTAAAAATGATTTTGGCTGTTGTGCTGATTCTATTAGTGTTGATGCCTTTTGCAACTGATTTATTTGCGTTATTAGCGAATCCTTTAATGGCACGGATGCCGGAAGGTACGCAGATGATAGCCATTGATGTGGCTTCGCCATTTTTTACCCCTTTTAAATTGACGCTGGTTTTAGCTATTTTTTTAGCTATGCCAGTGATTTTGTATAATTTGTGGGCTTTTATCGCACCTGGCTTATATCAGCATGAAAAAAAGATGATTTACCCCTTGTTGATTTCTAGCACTTTCTTGTTTTATCTGGGAATGGTATTTGCTTATTATGTAGTATTTCCATTAGTGTTTGGTTTCATGATTAATATGACTCCGGAAGGGGTTGAAATGACGACCGATATTAGTCGCTATTTGGATTTTGTACTGAAATTATTATTCGCCTTTGGTGTCGCTTTTCAGGTACCTATACTAACTATAGTTCTAGTCAGAATGGGGGTTGTTACACCGGCAGCATTAGCTGATAAACGCCCGCATATTATTGTTGCAGCCTTTGTGGTTGGCATGTTGATGACTCCACCTGATATGATTTCTCAAACTTTGTTGGCGGTACCAATTTGGATATTATTTGAACTGGGCTTATTTTTTTCACGGAGAGTGCCGAAAAAAGCACCGCCTGATTCTGATGAGAAAGAAATGCCACCTGCTATTACAAAGGATGAAGTAGAAGCGGAAATTGCTCGTATAGAGGATGATAGTAAAAAATAAAAACAATAAAAATGTCTAAACAAATACTCAGTCAATGGTTCATAGCAACTCGCCCTCAATTTTTTACGGTTATTATTTTACCGATTTTATTAGGAACTGCTATTGCTTGGCATTTGGATAATGTCTTTTTTCCGCTATATTTTGGTTTATCCTTATTAGCAGGCGTGTTTATCCATGCCAGCATTAATCTGCTTAATGATTATTTTGATTATCTGAATAAAAGTGATGAGTTCAATAAAAGCCCATTATCGCCATTTGCTGGCGGTAGTCGTATGATTCAAAATGGTATTTTTAGTCATACGACTATCTATCGTTATGGATTATTTTTGTTGATGATTGCAATCTGTATCGGCTTATTTTTAGTCTGGGCGCGAGGTTTACCTTTATTATGGATAGGATTAATCGGGGTATTATCTGGTTATCTTTATTCGGCGCCGCCGTTTTTTCTGCAAAGTCGCGGTTTAGGTGAATTATTAGTTGGTTTAAATTTTGGCGTGTTAGCGGTATTAGGTGCTTATTATGTGCAAACGCAAAATATCAGTATAATCGCAGTTATTGCGGCTTTACCGCTGACTTTTTTAGTAGCCGCCATTATATATATTAATGAATTTCCGGATTATTATGCCGATAAAAAAGCGGGAAAAAACACATTAATCGTTCGACTCGGACAAAAACGCGCTCGCCCAATTTACGCGCTATTAATTGCATTGAGTTTTATCGCAATCGCTTTGGGGGTGATTTCTGAAAGTTTACCTTTTTATAGTATTGTGACTTTATTAACCTTGCCATTGGGGTATTTTGCGATTAAAACGCTTTATGCTTTTTATGATAAAAAAACTGCCTTAATTCCTGCGATTAAAAACACTATTATGCTGCATACTTTGGTTAGTATCTTAGTCATTTTGACTTTTATTATCACCTGAGAGAATTTCCGTGAAACGATTATGCTTCTTAATTTGTATTTTATGTAGTAGCGTTTCCACAGTATTCGCCATTGATAGCATGAACCTAAAATTGGGTACAATAAGCGCGACAGGATGGCAAGCTGAAGGAGTCGTTATACAATGGCATTGGTTAAGAAGTCATAAAGTTGGATTAAAACTCAGTATCGCTACTTTAAATTTAGCCGGTTTAAAAAAACCCCTTAAAAAACTTAGTATCAATTGTAAAAGCATAGAATACAATCTAAAACAAATTGTTTGCGCTCATGCCCACTTATCCACGGATTTACTACCCAGCGTTAAGTTGTCTTTTAGCTATATTTTCAATTCACAAAGTTTACAAGTTCACACTAAAAAATTTGCATTAGCGGGCGGGCGTGTCATTTTAAAAGTCAAATCTAGCCCCAAAGGTTGGGAGGTTCAAGCTAATCTGAATCGCCTTGCCATTGATAAATTTAGAACACAACTAAATTCTTTTATTGACTTATACTTAATACATACTTTAAAAGGGAGTACACGCTTAAAAATCAAATTATCGGGCAAGAAAAAATTGCGTCATGTTTCTATAGAAGGAGAAATTGATAATTTTAATTTTTCTAATCCAGAAGAAACGCAAGTTGTGGAAAAAATGCGTCTTAATATCGCGCTCAAAGGGCAAGCATTAACAACCGGATTTCAGCTACAAGGCAGATTAAAACTCAAGCATGGTGAACTATTAATTGATCCCGTTTATCTGACTATAAAAAAAGATAAGCCAATAATTATCAAAGTTAATTTAGCCTGGCAAGCCCAATATTTAAAGCTACATAATTTCAGCTATACACATGACAAAGTCGTAAGACTACAAGGTTTCGGAGAATTTACTAAAAATGATAAATGGATAATCAATAACTTAGTTGTTCAATCTGGCAAGACTTCATTAAAAGCATTGTATAGTCATTACTTATATAATTTTTTAGAAGAAGATCGCCAATTAACAGTCAATGGCGCAATTAAAGTCAGATTCAATTGGAAAAAAGACAATCGCCATTTAGTGGCGAACTTGTATAATATTAACTTAGACGATCAGCAAAAGCACTTTGGTTTAACAGGTATTCGCGGTAAAATTCAATGGCATAGCAACAAAAACAATTTTCCTAGTCATATACATTGGTCAAAAGGCTATTTTGCTTCATCAGTTCAATTAGGTAGAAGCCAAGTTCGTGCAAACTTAACTGGTAAACGGTTTAAATTATTAGCCCCTTGGTATCAACCTATTTTTGATGGTGCGATACGCATTGAAGAATTTCAATTAGACAAGGAAAAGAAATTGTCTGGGATGCTGCGTGGTAAACTTTATCCGATTTCTCTTTCTAAACTTAGTAGCGCTTTAAATGGCCCTCCTTTAAGGGGAACCCTCTCAGGTAATATTCCCTTGATCAGCTTTAATGATAAACATATAGAAATAGGCGGACAATTGCGAATAGGTATTTTTGATGGTGATATTGTAATACGCAGCTTAAGTTTAGATGGGCTTTTCGGGGATACTCCCAGATTAAAGGCTAATATAGATGTGAACAAGCTTAATCTGAAAACCTTAACTAATGTTACAGATTTTGGAGAAATTCAAGGATTATTATCTGGTTATATAAAAAATTTACACTTAAAAAATTGGAAACCGGTTTCCTTCGATGCTTACTTTGCAACACCAGCAAACGATCGAATGAGACATATTATTAACCAAAAAGCAGTTCGGAAGATTTCACGATTAGGTGGTTATGGCGTTGTAGATGTACTTTCAGCTAGTATTTTGAGTTTTTTTGAAAATTTTCACTATAAAAAGATTGGTTGGGGTTGTCGCTTAGAAAATGGCATTTGTGAAATGAGTGGCGCAGAACCAGCGTTGAATGGTTACTATATTATTAAAGGCAGTGGATTACCGAGAATTGATGTAATTGGATACAATCGAGTTGTTGATTGGGATGTGCTTATTACTCGTCTTAATAGAATTACCAATATTAAATAAATGCTATAACTAATTGTTAAATAAGCAATAATGGAGAAAACCCCCATGTCAATTTTAAGACTACCATTTTTTATAACGTTTTTATTATTAAACGCTTGCGTCACAATAAACATTTATTTTCCAGCGGCAGCTGCTGAGAAAGCGGCTGATAAGATTATTGATAAAGTATGGGGATCAGAAAATTCCAAACCGGGAGAAACAGACTCCCCCTCTTTAAGCAAGGAACCCACCCTTAAGGAACCTGAAGATGAGGATTTGTGGGGAGAACCTGAAGATGAACCAAAGGCTACACCTGTTCCTAACAATGATTCCAAAGCACCGATACCAGCTTCTTCCTTTTCTTATGGATTCATACGTTTGCTTGATTTTTTCATAACACCAGCTTACGCTGCACCAAATATAGATATTTCTTCACCGAGAATCAAAGCCCTGGAAGATCGTATGGCAAAAAGGCATAGAAAGCTGAGACAAGGTTATATTAAGGGCGCAATAGGCTTAACTAACAATGGCTTGATTCAATTGCGTAGCCCTAAAAAAGTTCCTTTGAGATCGCGTAATAAGGTTAAACGCTTGATTAGAGAAGAAAATCAAGATCGTGTTCAATTATATAAGGAAATTGCAAGGGCAAATGGTAAGCCACAATGGGTAAGGCAAATCCGTCAAATATTTACTCAACGTTGGATAGAACGCGCATCATCGGGCTGGCTGTATCAGGATAGTCGTGGGCGTTGGAAGCGTAAATAAGCAAAAAATGGGCAAGTCTAATCGGCTTACCCTTATTCTCTTATTTTTAATTGGAGCATTACAATGACTATAAGTAAAAATCTTGATATTGTACAAAAGGTGATTATTAGTATTCATAGAGAACTGTTTGATGAGAGCCCAACTCCTATGAAACTTCAAAAACTGTGCTATTACGCCCAAGGGTATGCTTTAGCTGAAGGTAATGAGTTGTTTCCTGATGATTTTCAGGCTTGGCAGCATGGCCCAGTCATTTTTGAATTATATACTAAATACAAGAGTTATCAATGGCATCAAATAAGTGATGAGATCCTGGATTTTGACTATGCAAGCTACAATTTTCTCAAGGATATAGTTTCTGCTTACGGTAGTTTAGACGGAGCAGCATTAAGCACGATGACCCATAGAGAAACGCCGTGGCTATCTGCAAGAGGGGAATTAGATGAATTAGATGGTTGCAATGAAATTATACCAAAAGAGTCATTAAGAAATTTTTTTAAGGCCAAGTTAAGGTATAACAAAGCATAAGAATGCAGAGACTGTTAAATGTTTTAGCCCTGAAGAGTGTTTACGACTTAAAGAAAAAATAATAGAACTTCAGAAAGAAAATAAAGAATTGCTTGAGGCATTTGCTGAGTCCTAAATAAGAACACCCATAAAATTCAGGAGATTTTTATCTTACAGTAGCGAGGTATAAATTATGATGCCGAGATTGATAACAGACAGAGACGACTTTAAGCTAGAAAAATTTAGCGATAATATGGTAAGTACTCAAATTTTTCTCTCTCGTCAACCAGAAACACTTGTAAT
>JAUXCJ010000398.1 GCA_030618965.1 Thiomargarita sp. | reverse complement strand
GGGTTATCCGAAGGAACACCAAGCTTGGCAATTACATCATCAGCAAGGCCGAAGAAGTCCGACAGACCTGCACGCGTCCTTGAAACACCCGCACCGCAAAAGAATACTACCCGTCCTTCATCACGGGCAATTAACAACGCATCTGGTATTGACGGGCTATCTTTGAAAAATCGCATTTTGACTCTCGTTTAGGAAGCTAACGTTCTTAATGAGCTGTTTGCGGATTGACAGCAACCAGCTTGGATTAACCACAGAAGTACATTAGCAGCAATGAACTTCGAAAAACCGCCGAGGTAGCAAACCAGCTCAATTTAATTGTTCGGCAATTCATTGCCGTTTACTTTATTGAATAAACTAGGTTTTAAATAAATCCGTCCCCTTTTAGTTTTTTCATACCACTGACTACAATAATGCTGCCTGAATAAGGTTTGACAATGCATATTGATTGTCATTATTTATGTCAAAGGCTTTTCGCCAGAATTTCACAGCGTTGTCCATTTTACCAATACCTGCATATGCACTAGCTAGATTACTTAGAGCTATATCGCTCTTAGGAGAAATTTCAACGGATTTTTCCAATACGATGATTGCCTCGTCATGTGACCCTAGTTGTAACAATGCTGTGCCAAGATTAAATAAAGCTGGAAAGTAATCTGAATCATGTTCGAGAGCTTTACGATAATAAGCAATAGCATTACGCAAACAAGAACGAGAACCATAGTGAATGCCTACGTTGTTGTATTCCGTCATGTAACCTAACCTGAAATAGGCCTGTTCATTATCAGGATGGATTTCTAGCTCATTTTGATATTCTTTTCGTGCTGATGCATACATTCCGTTTTCAAAATACACTTCACCAAGATTATTACGTGCATTTTTTATTGATGGATCTATCCTGATAGCATTTTTTAAACATTCGATAATTCTATCTGTATGTTTTTTTAACCCCTGATTTTGAAGGGCGTCAGCTAGTTCTAAGTACACAAATGCACGATCTGGCTGAATCTCGATACTGGCTTCGAAAGCGTGAACTGCGTCTTCAAATCTCGCTTGCGCTTTTAAAGCCTTGCCCAATTTTAAATGGGCATCCCAATTGCTAACGTCTATCAATAATGCTTTTTCAGCATATAATTGGGCTTTTCTTTGTTTTTTCCTTTCCAGGGATATTTCTGATAAAATCAAGTATGATTCCGCCCACTTTTTCCTACGTTTGAATTTTCTTAGAATTCCTAACGACTTACCAAGTTTTCCTTGGTGGAGATAAGCAGATGCTAAATTGATATGCGCAAAATCTGATTTAGAAGTATTAAGGAGTGATTTATATATCCGCTCCGCAGTTTTCCAATCCTTAGCAACTGTTCCGCAGTTTAATTTGGAACTAAGATGGTTTGGGCAAATATTTTGCGCTTCTTTGAATTTTTGCTGCGCTTGTTCGACCTTCATAAGGTGAACAAAAATAACACCTTGATTGTCGAGACAGTCTGCCTTTTGTTTATGATCTTGAGTAATTGATAAAGCTTTATTAAAAAAGTTTATGGCTTCTTGAACACGAAAGCCGTAGCCGTATCTACGACCTTTTTTATCGTGTTCCATTAGAATACCCAAGTTGAAATTGGCTCCAAAATGAGCAGAGTCAATGCGCAAAACATTTTCCCATATAATTTCAGCGGCTCCAAGCTCACCACGCTCAAAACACAAACATGCGACACAAAAAAGTCCCTCCGCGGCAGCAAGCTGGGATTTATTCGCTGCCTCTACTATTTCCGAAGCTTTACTTAAAACATCGTCGATATAACCTGTAGAAGCTAGTTGAGATAATTCTTGCGTGGATTCAAGTATAAAGCGCGGAGCTGTACGAAGACGTTCTTCGTGTGGGATTTGTAGCCCTTGATCAACCAGTTTATTTAGGGTCGTAACCAGCCTACTAACTGTATCCGTCGCAACAAAATAATTGGGGAAATAAGTAGCACAAATTTGGTCATTTGACGAGAGTATGGCCCTAAGACGTTCTTGGTCGAAGATTTCGAGTTCACAATGCAATTGATCTTTACAATAAATCTTTGAGTTGTCTTTTGCCAGTGCGCTTACTTTGCGATTAGTGAAAAATATGAATTGATCGCAAGGCAAACGATTGCGACGAACCGTCTCAATGTCTTCTTTTAGCTTTCTCTCCCAATCTAATCGAAGGCTGAAATGAAAAACGACTTTTCCAAATTGAGGATGATTTAATAAAGCATCTTTACCACCATCTCGCCGCCCAATACCTTGGGGATCAATACCTAGGTATCCCATCAATGAGAGCGCATCACTGCAGAGACGTTCAAATCGAACAAAATCTGTCATTTCTTCAATATGTCTCAATAATTGGGTAGTCACTTAACAATAAACCTCTAAATCGAAACAGGTATATTCATAGTATAGAAACTTTGTAGCCGAACAGAGTAATAAATGGATACTTCCAATGATATTAAACCATATAAATGGACATATTTTCCGTCTATTCTTATATCAAGCAGATCAATATGGGAAAAGTGGTCCACTTATTAAATATTGCCTGTAAATTTCCATATATTGCGAGATTGTTAAATCCACCATGGAAAATAAATCAAAATTCCGTCTTTGGTCCGATGGCTGCGTTGCTCGCCTGCCTATGCGTCGCACGCAGACAGGTCGTCAAAAATGCTCACGTACCCAAGTACGCTCCGCGTTTTTTTCTCCTTGCGCCTTGTCCTCGAACAAAATCCATAAATTTTTCAAAAGGCTCGCTATATTCAGTTTTTC
>JAUXCJ010000295.1 GCA_030618965.1 Thiomargarita sp. | reverse complement strand
GACGGGGTTGCAAACCCCGTCCGGCAGCTGTGCAAGGTTACCTTGCACTCCGACTAATCTTGTTATGCAGTAGCTGCAATAACATTCACAAATTGACGATTTTTAGGACCTTTGATTTCAAATTTTACTACTCCGTCTTTTGTAGCAAATAGAGTATGATCTTTTCCACAACCTACATTTAAGCCTGGGTGAACTTTTGTTCCACGTTGACGTATTAATATATTACCTGCCAATACTGCTTGTCCGCCATAGCGTTTAACACCTAGGCGTTTTGATTCGGATTCGCGTCCATTGCGGCTACTACCGCCGGCTTTTTTATGCGCCATTTTCTGTTATCTCGCTATTTTCGTTGTTTGATGTTATTGGTGGTGCTTCTGGTGCTTCTGGTGCTTTTGGTGCTTCGATACCGTCTGCCATAATACCTGTGATTTTAATTTCAGTATAATGTTGGCGATGCCCCATTTGTTTACGATGGTGTTTGCGGCGTTTGAATTTGATGATTTGAACTTTTTTGCCGCGTCCATGTGCTTCTACTGTGGCTGTGACTTTCCCACCTTCTACTACTGGACTACCAATTTTAATTTGTTTACCATCATCTACTAACAAGACATTACTAAAATCTACGCTTGTACCAACTTCTGCGAAAATTTTCTCTATTTTTAAAGTATGTCCTTGAGCTACTTTGTATTGTTTGCCGCCTGTTTTTATCACAGCGTACATAAAATTATTCTCCGTCAATTTGGTATAAGCATGAAATTGTAAGAAATTTAAGGGAAAAATACAAGGACAGTAATGAATATTTTAAATAACTATTTGATTTTCAAGTAATATATGTTTTTATAGATAATATTTAATATTAATTATCGTTTATAAGCTATTGAATTAATCCTGATAATTTGTTATAAAACGGCATTGCCGAAAAAAATTTTTTAAAATATGTTAATAAAACGATTAAGCATTATTGGAGTTGGACTAATTGGCGGTTCTCTAGCGCGTGCTTTGCGAGGTGTTTGTGGTGAAATAGTCGGTTGTGGGCGCAATCGTGCTAATTTACAAAAAGCTGTTGAACTTGGTGTAATAGATCGTTATGAGACGGTGCCTGCTAGTGCGGTGAATGGGGCAGATATGGTTATTGTTGCTGTGCCTTTGGGTTCAATGGCTGCTATGTTTGCAGCTATCCGTGATGCTTTGTCTCCTGACGCGGTTATCTCTGATGTCGGTAGTGCTAAAGCATCTGTTGTTGAGGATGCTAGGCAACATTTAGGTGAGCATTTTCGCCGTTTTGTCCCAGCTCATCCAATTGCAGGTACAGAAAAAAGTGGGGTTGCCGCCTCTTTTGCTGAGCTATTTGAAAAGCGTCGCGTGATTATCACGCCTTTGTCAGAGACGGATTCTGCGGCATACGCTAAAGTGTCTGCTATGTGGGAAAAGACGGGGGCGGATGTGGTGGATATGTCGGTAGAGCATCATGATAAGGTTTTGGCGGCTACGAGTCATTTGCCTCATTTATTAGCCTATAGTTTGGTTGATACTTTGGCAAAAATGGAGGCCAGTACTGAGATATTTAGCTTTGCAGCAGGGGGGTTTCGAGATTTTACACGAATCGCATCGAGTGATCCACGCATGTGGCGCGATATTTGTATTGCTAATCAAAAGGCTATTCTTGAGATGTTGGCGCATTTTAATGATGATTTGGCCGATCTTACTGATGCAGTTCGCAGTGGTGATGCTGAGCGCATTGAAAATATTTTTGGCAGGGCTAAAGCCGCACGCGATAATTTTTGTGGTTGAGGATAAAGTTTTTTGAAAAAAAACTCTTTTTTAGAAAAATTTGTGGTAAATCCAGGTGGAAATTTACAAGGTGTATTCCGTGTTCCTGGTGATAAGTCGATTTCTCATCGTGCCATTATGTTGGGGGCAATCGCTGAAGGTTTGACGCGCGTCAATGGCTTTTTGGAAGGCGAGGATACCTTGGCGACGTTGGCGGTGTTTAAGGCTTTGGGTGTGTCGATTGATGGGCCTAGCTCTGGGCAAGTTGTTATAAATGGTGTAGGTTTGCATGGTTTACAAGCTCCATCAAGGGCTTTGTATTTGGGTAATTCTGGTACTTCAATGCGTTTGTTGACGGGATTAATGGCTGGGCAAGGGTTTTCGGTGGAGATGACGGGTGATGTATCGCTGTCACGCCGCCCGATGCGCCGCGTGACTGTTCCGTTGAGTGAAATGGGTGCTAGGATTGAAATGAACGATGAGGGAACGCCGCCCTTGAAAATTCAGGGTGGACAAAGCTTGCAAGCTATTAATTATAAAATGCCAGTTGCCAGTGCTCAGGTGAAATCCTGTTTATTATTGGCGGGTTTATATGCCAACGGGACAACTTGTGTGACTGAGCCTGCGCCGACTCGTGATCATACTGAGCGTATGCTGGCTGGGTTTGGCTATCAACTTAAACGGGATACCGGGCGGGTTTGTTTAGAGGGTGGCGGGCAATTGCGGGGAATGTTAATTGATGTGCCTGCTGATATTTCTTCAGCCGCGTTTTTTATGGTAGGTGCAACTATTGCTGAAGGCTCAAATATATTATTAGAGCATGTAGGTATTAATCCGACTCGTATAGGCGTGATCAATATTTTGCGAGAAATGGGGGCTGATATTCGTTTGCTGAATGAGCGTGAAGTTGGGGGAGAGCCAGTCGCTGATATTCGGGTATGCAGTAGCCAATTACACGGTATTGAAATTAGTCGTGAACAAGTGCCTTTAGCTATTGATGAATTTCCAGCACTATTTATTGCGGCAGCTTGTGCCGAGGGGCAGACGATATTAAGAGGGGCGGAAGAGTTACGGGTTAAGGAAAGTGATCGTATTCAAGTAATGGCAGATGGCTTGCGGACACTTGGTATCGTGGCTGAACCAACGCTTGATGGTATGGTGATACAAGGTGGGCAGTTCAAAGGCGGAGTCATTAATAGTTATGGTGATCACCGCATTGCTATGGCGTTTGCTATGGCGGCTTTATGTGCAAAAGAGCCTATTATTATTGAAGATTGTGCAAATGTCGCTACATCGTTCCCAAATTTTGTTAATTTAGCGCAAGTGGCTGGAATTGATATAAAATGGCAAAAAAACGGAGACGATGATGCCGATTTATGAGTATGAACATTTGGGAGAACCCTGTAAGCTTGGTAAAATATTTGATATAAAACAGTCAATTAATGATGAACGGCTGGTAGAATGTCCCAGTTGTCATGGAGCTGTGCGTAAACTGATTTCCCACACCAACTTTTGTGTGCCAAAAAGTAATAACGATATTCGTAATCTTGGTTTTACTAAACTGGTTAAACGGGATGATGGGGTTTATGAAAACGTCACGCGGCGTGGGAATGACAGTCGTTATATGGAAAGGGGCAAAGCTGAAACTGTTCCAGATTTATCTAAAATAATCAAGGATTAATAGCTAATATGACAGTTCCTGTGATCACAATAGATGGGCCGAGCGGCGTGGGAATGACAGTCGTTATATGGAAAGGGGCAAAGCTGAAACTGTTCCAGATT
>JAUXCJ010000261.1 GCA_030618965.1 Thiomargarita sp. | reverse complement strand
TTAATTAATTATATTCCGACTTGGGAAATAATAGCAGGTATAACAATTGTTTCACTGTTTTTTATAACAGCTATTATATGGTTAATTTTCTTAATTAATCTATGGACAAATAATGCTAAAAATAGAAGTGCATTAAAATCTATGGATTGGATCAAATCTATAATACTTTCAATCACTATGATAGGTGGGGTTCCTATTCTATTTTTGATTTCTATACTTTCAGCGGGGCAAGGGTTTATGGGACCTACTCTTGACAAGGAAATAGAAATACAAGGTACAAAAATATTTTTATACGAAAACGGTTGTTTTCCTCCTGACAGTTCCTGTGAATGTAATTATTATTACAGTTTAATTTACATCAAAAACCATTATTTACCAATAATGCATTTAAAAACTAAAATCGATTTTTATGTTGGAGATATTCAAATAAATAATGGTAAATTAGTAATTACAGCATCTGAAATGTGTATAAAAGATCGGGGGAAGAAGTTAGAACTGGCATTAAAACTTGATTAGACTTGCTGTCCTATAATGGATTGTTTAATCAATTCTTGTACCAGGGGTTTAAAAAAATTCACTAACATCTGAAATTCTGGCACCCTACACGCTGTGCGTCGCCACACAAAACCCAGATGGCGACTTGGTATTGGTAATTCAAATGGGCGCACCGTGATGTCGGTTTGATTCTGAACTTCCCGATTCAAGCTAGTTGCTGGCAACAATGTCAAGCCTAAACCATTCGCCACCATTTGTGCCAAAGTACCTAAACTGCTGGCTTGTACTTGGTTTTGTTCATGCGCCCCCATTTGCTGACAAACAGATAAAGCCTGTTCGCGCAGACAGTGGCCATCTTCTAATAACAATAGTTCCTGTCCTTTTAATGTCTCTTCATTCACAGTTTTTTTGCTGGTAAGTGGATGTTTAGCTGGCATTGCCAACACAAAAGGTTCTTCGGCAATGTCTTCGCTTACTAATTCACCAATATCAACCGGCAAAGCTAATAATAGCAAATCAATTTTGCCTTCGCGCAACCGCTCTAACAAAACTGAAGTTTTTTCTTCTTGTAAAATCAAAGATAAACTTGGATAAGCTTGGCGTAACTGTGGCAAGATTGTTGGTAATATATAAGGTCCAATAGTAGGAATTACGCCTAAGCATAGAGAAGAAGTCAACGGCGCACTGGCCCGCGCTAGAGCGGCTAAATCATCAACATCCCCTAAAATCCGCCGTGCCCGTTCCACAATCTTACCACCCAGCGGCGTTATCAAAACATGTTGCTTGTTGCGTTCGACTAAAGATACCCCTAATATTTCTTCAATTAATTGAATTTGGGTACTTAATGCTGGTTGGCTAATAAAGCAAGCCTCGGCGGCTTTACCGAAATGCAAGTTATCTGCAATGGCGACTAAATAGCGTAACTGCTTTAAAGTAATACTCATAACTTTTTCCTAGTAATAAATCATAATGCGATAGACTTAAATTTCAAAAGACTAGAATACGTAGCGTTTTTATACTAGAATTATGTCTACATCTTTGTGTACAAAAAAGGATACTATCATGTTATCTAGTGTCAGAATTGGCGAAAATGCCAAAAACATTTTGCGCGACATATCACAGCAAGAGAAGTCATCCATGCAGGCGGTGCTAGAAAAGGCAATTGAAAACTACCGCCGCCAATATTTGCTGAAACAGACAAATAGTGCATACGCTAAACTTAGAAATAACCCAACCGCGTGGGAAGAGGAAATCAATAAGCAGAGCCGTTGGGAAGCTACAAGATAGCGAAGATTTTGAATTGATTTCTTGGCTGGTGATTAAATCAACGGGTAACTGATATGCGAGATTCTCTACAAAACGAACAATTATGGCGCAGAGCTTTCACATTAGCAATTGCTGAACCTTTATACAGATTGTCTCCTGATGCTAGAAGAACACCACTTGATCTTGTTGACTATTTTTCTATTGCTATGAAAATCATTGAGTGTGTGCTTAATGGACTTCATTTAGGTTCAATGGAGGGAGGTGTTCGTCGAGAAATTTTGCGAAATGACATATCTGACTGGATTATCACACAAGTTGAGGCATTATGCAGAGACGGTTTGGCTGATTCTGTGCCTGAGCAAAGCGTGATTAGCAAACAAGCGGATGAGTTGATTGATATAATTTTAAATTGTAAGGTAGGCACCTCATTTGAAACACGTATTTTTTCCTACCAAGACAATTTATTTAAAACCGTTAAGTTTCGATTACTTGAAGAATTTGATGGTTCAGATGGTCATTTTTACCTCCGCCCATCAATTGAGTGTGCTAACCTTTATTTTACTGCATTGAGTCAACCCCTTGAAGATAAACAGGTTGCTATTCAAGCAGTCTTGGAACATCAGTTGAAGGCGGGGAAAATAGAAGAGGCTAACAAAACGGCTGATGAACATCGTTCTGCAACCTATCAACACCGCAATGTCTTAATGAATTTAATTCGGCAAATACGGATTAATGTCAAAAATCTGGAATGGCAAAGCCAAATTAGCCCTCAAATTGAAGATGCACTTGTCAATATTCAAAAATTTCGTGATTCTGATAATCTTATTATTAGACTTGTCCCTTAATAATGACTTGTAATACTATAATTATTTAAGTATTTTTAAATTTCATAATCCTGCTACTTGAAAAATAATTTCATCTGCCAGATTTTTGGCACGGTTTCTAAATTTGGTGGACAATATATGAAAGGCTTTCATTCCTCCAATTGCATGTTCAACAACAACTCTTTTTGAACCAATTTCTCGATTTTCAGCCTTTTGTTGTTTAGTTAAAGATGGATTGGGATTTTTTTTAGATTTTCTAGGCTTTTTATGAGGAATATGAATATTATCGCTTGAACAATAGTCCTTCTTAATACCTTGATATCCAAGGTCAACATATACATTAATATTAGAAAACCAATCTTTGTTTGATAAAAGTTCAGTTTTTAACATTTTATAATCGTGTGTACTTCCTGGAAAGCTACGTCCTAACCAGAGTATACGTCGTGATTTATCTGAAGCTACGGCGTTCTTGATGGTATGCCGTTTTTTTTTCCCACTGTAATACTTTTTTTGTTTTCGGTTGTTTTTATGCCTAAAGTGATCTCTTTCAGTGACATCAATAACTATCAATGGTTGATTTTTGGCCACTTCAGCCATTGATTGGTTTTTAACAGCATTTTTTGTTACTTTCTCAACTTTTGATCCTATTGGTTGGCAGGCTTTTGGATCTGACGAAGTTGTCGATTGATTCGGTATTATATTTTGATTTTCAACAGCTTATTCTAAGTCAGTACTTGTTATTAAAATTCTTCGTGGCAGAACTTCCAACTTGGATTGAGCTCGTTTTAAAACTGGTAAAATCTTTTTTACATTTTCTTCGGCTTTAGAAGGATTTAAATCAAATATAAATCCTAATACATCAAATGTTGGGTAAGTTTTAAAATAACAGAGTATAAAAAACAATTTGTTCTCAGGTGTTGGAAGTTTACCTTTTGAACCACCACCAGGTCTCCTACTTCGTTTATCACGGTTTTTGCGATAGTTTTCGTTGGCAATTTCTTCTAAACTGTCAGTAAATGTCAAAAGAAGTTGGTCAAATTTGGCTCTATCTAACCCAGTTAAAGATTTTAATTGTCTTTCGCTTCTAACAGATTCTAAAAAGTTTTTCATAGTTTACCTTAATTATGAATATTTAATTTATATAAAAATAACTTATAATTTATAATAAGTCAAATTTAGGTGCAATGAACATAAGTAGCTTATTTTACTGTATATAATTTTTTAACTATTAATTAAC
>JAUXCJ010000364.1 GCA_030618965.1 Thiomargarita sp. | reverse complement strand
GATTTAGGCTCACAATTATATTTACCTGCCTGTACTGAAACGCAGGTTGACGGTTTATATGCCGATGCCTTACAAGCTTTGGTGGTGATGCAAAAAAATGTATCCAGTGAAGGCTTGCCTTTATATGATCATGCTTTATTGCATACTGAAATGGATTTATTTACAAACTGGTTAGTAGATAAGCATTTAAAATTATCACTGTCAACGCCAGTTCGAGCCAGTTTGGAAAATTGTTTTGAATTATTAAGCAGCAGTGCCTTATCACAACCCCAAGTTTTTGTCCATCGTGACTATCATTCACGTAACTTAATGATTGTTCCTGATAATAATCCGGGTATTTTAGATTTTCAGGATGCCGTCAAAGGGGCAATAACTTATGATCTAGTTTCATTATTGCGAGATTGTTACATTGCTTGGCCTCTTGAACGAGTAAAAGCCTGGGCAAAAAGTTATTATACACAAGCGCAACAGGCTGGCATATTAAAAAATGTCGAAGAAACGCAATTTTTTCGCTGGTTTGATTGGATGGGCATACAACGCCATTTAAAGGCCAGCGGTATTTTTGCTCGCTTGTATCATCGAGATGGTAAATCTGGCTATTTAAAAGATATTCCGCGTACTTTAAATTATATTGTCGAAGTTAGTGCCGATTATCCAGAACTGAGCAGTTTACATCAACTGGTTAGCCAACAAGTGCTGCCGAACTGCCAAGAAAAAGCGGAGATTCTTTAAGATGCGAGCGATGATTCTTGCCGCAGGGCGTGGCGAGCGTATGCGCCCATTGACAGATAAAACCCCAAAACCCTTATTAAAAGTTGCTGGACAATGTTTGATTGAATATCATATTAAAAATTTGGTAGCCGCAGGCTTTACCGAAATAGTGATTAATCATGCCCACTTAGGTGAACAAATTGAACGCACTTTAGGCGATGGGCAACGCTATGGAGCCGAATTGCGTTATTCTTCCGAAGGAGTTGCCTTGGAAACCGGTGGGGGGATTTTTAAGGCATTACCACTCTTGGGCAATGCCCCCTTTTTAGTCATCAACGGAGATGTCTGGTGTGATTATCCCTTTAATCAATTACGCGAGGTACTGACAGGATTAGTCCATTTGGTTTTAGTCAATAATCCAGAACATCATCCAAAAGGGGATTTTTGTCTTGTTAATCATCGTGTTCATAATGAAGGCAATACCCGCTTAACATATGGCGGCATAGGCGTGTATCATCCTGATTTATTTAAAGATTGCCAAGCTGGTCGCTTTCAACTGGCCCCGTTATTAATTAATGCTATGAAAACAGGGCAAGTTAGTGGAGAACATTATAAAGGCAAATGGATAGATGTTGGCACACCTGAAAGGTTGAAGTATTTAGAGGAAATTTTAAAATAGAGGCTTTATGGGTAATTTAAAAATTACCCATTATTCTGATCATTATTCAATAAAATCGGTATCGCCGCACGCAAATAAATAATCATTGACCATAAAGTTAAAATCGCGGCAATATACAATAAGACAAAACCAATTTTATCAATCGGCAAACCTAATAACGGATCTTTGTAAAGTAACATTAACAATGCTAGCATTTGTGCTGCTGTTTTTATCTTGCCAATCATTGACACGGCTACTTTAGCGTGTTGTCCAATTTCAGCCATCCATTCACGTAATGCCGAAATAGTAATTTCTCTACCAATAATCACAGCGGCGGGTATTGTCATCCACGGGCTAGGATAAGTTTGTACTACTAAGACTAGGGCAACTGCAACAATCAATTTATCAGCCACAGGGTCTAAAAAAGCACCAAATGCAGATGTTTGATTCCAACGCCTTGCTAGATAGCCATCGAACCAATCAGTGATTGCTGCCAGCCAAAAAACCAAGGTGGCCAATTCATTCGCCCAATTGCCACCTAAATAAAACACGCCTACAAACACAGGTATCAATAAAATTCTCAATAATGTCAGTATATTAGGTATATTCACGTTTAAAGAGTCATCAATTGTTTGCTAAAAGTTTTATGACTTTAAAGTATTTTTTCGGATAACGCCACCTTAATCTGAGAATGAGTAAATCCCCTATTTTCTAAAAAACGGGCTTGTTTAGCCAGTTCACGCTTATTTTCAGGTAATTTTTGCCCAAAACGTATTTCTCGTGCTTGACAAGCGATATTTATCCAAGCACTATCGCTAGCATCTACAAATGCCGTGAATAAATCCCTATCAATCCCACGCCGTTGCAATTCCTGTTGAATACTTAATGGCCCATAACCCTTGTCAGTTCTCATACGGGTATAACTTTCAGCAAAACGCTCGTCACTTTGTAAATTATCAAGCTGCAATTGAATGATAACTTTCTCAATCACAGCCTCTTCAAATCCTTTGCGTAATAATTTATTGCGTAATTCCAAACTGGAATGTTCGCGTATTGCTAAATAATTTATCGCGCTACGGCGAGCTTGAGTTTGTGAACTTGGATCAATCATAATAATAGTGGTATAAACCTGACAGGTTTTGAAAACCTGTCAGGTTTTTTATGGTCATTCTAAGATTTCTTAGCAGCAGCTTTCCTAGTGGTACTAGCTTTCGGTTTCGTAGCTGCTTCGGGAGCAGCTTTAGCAGGCTCATCTTTCTGCTTTTTAGGCAGTAGTTTATCAAGAAGTTGTTGTTCAATAACTTTTGCTATTTCTGGATTGTCTTTCAAATAAACACGCACATTTTCTTTACCCTGACCAATTTTGTCACCTTTATAACTATACCAAGCCCCGGCTTTCTCAATAATATCATTCTGAGTACCCAAATCAATAAGCTCACTTTCGCGGGAAAAGCCTTCCCCATAGATAATATCAAACCTTACCTCTTTGAATGGCGGAGCTACCTTATTTTTAACTATTTTAACGCGAGTTTCATTACCAATCACTTCATCACCCCGTTTAACCGCACCAACCCTGCGTATATCAAGGCGTACACTGGCATAGAATTTGAGAGCAT
>JAUXCJ010000400.1 GCA_030618965.1 Thiomargarita sp. | reverse complement strand
CACATTGAACTAGATAAAGTTACAGAATTTAAGGATTTTATTGTCTGAAATGTGATTTATGTGATTGTGTGTGATTGCTCTGATTTTGATTTTTTCAGCCCAACAAAGCCATTAAGTGAATTGATTGTTGGGTTACGTTTTTTTGCTCCGCAAAAAAATCTAACCCAACCTACAGTATAATTATTTTATTATTAAGCTATTTTATCTTAATGTCATGTCTGTGACGAACCGCATGGGAACGAGAATAATTGCTACAACATAGCTGGTAGAAGAAAATTAGGATCCTTAAAATAATATTTTTATAAGGAGTGAAAATATGAGTGGATTATTTAATGAAGAATTTCTTGAAAATGAGGGTGCAGATATGGGCTCTTTAAGACATAGTGCTACACAAGCTAAAATCACGGGTTTGCTTGTTAATAATGAGCAATTAGCAATTTTTACGGAATTAAGTTTAGATGTCAGTGAATATGATCTTAGTAAGTATCGGCTTAATGTGAAGACTGAATTAAAGCCTGATATTTGTGCTTACAAGGAAACTCCTCCTGAACCTAATGAAGAATTTGAGGATGATATTATTTCAGTCTCACAAATGCCTGATTTAGCTATTGAGGTTTTGTCACCAAGCCAATCAGTTAGTTATTTAGTGAGAAAAATCAAGGCATATTTTTCGCTGGGGGTTAAATCGTGCTGGTTAGTGATGCCTTCATTGGATGAAATTCGAGTATTTTCTCAACCAAATTCTTATAAAACCTTTGCTTTGAATGATAGTGATTTACTTGATGAGGTGATGGATATTCATTTGTCCATTCCTAAAATCTTCGGAAAGAACCGTAACAAGCTTCAAGCAGCGCCTGTAACGAATTAAAAATTAGGAATTTATGATTACCCTACGGAATATTACTCTACAAAGAGGAACAAAAGTTCTTTTTAATCAATTAAATGTCACAATTCATGCGGGTCAAAAACTTGGCTTTATTGGTGCTAATGGGAGCGGCAAGTCAAGTTTATTTGCCTTACTGCGTCAAGAATTGCATCAAGATGAAGGTGATGTAGAATATCCACCCCGTTTGACGATTGCCCATGTAGCCCAAGAAACGCCCGCAGTTTCTATGTCGGCGATTGATTATGTATTAGCGGGTGATGAAGAATTGTGCGAAATTGAGACTCAATTAGCAGCGGCTCAACAAGCTAATGATGGTATGCGCGAGGCGGCTTTACATGCCCAATTTGATGCCATTGATGGTTATACCGCACGCGCACGCGCAGCGCAATTAATGCACGGTTTAGGTTTTGGCGTTACGGAAGATGAGAAAGCTGTTAATGAATTTTCTGGTGGCTGGCGGATGCGCTTAAATCTTGCCCGTGCTTTAATGTGTCGCTCAGACTTATTATTATTGGATGAACCAACCAATCATTTAGATTTGGATGCGGTTTTATGGTTTGAACAATGGTTAAAGCATTATCAAGGAACTTTATTATTGATTTCCCATGATCGGGATTTTTTGGATAATGTAATTAATACCATTGCCCATGTCAACCAGAAAAACATTGATTTATACACAGGTAATTATGAATCATTTGAACGGCAACGCGCGGAAAAATTAGCTTTGCAACAAGCTTCTTATCAAAAACAGCAAAAGGAAATTGCTCATATACAATCATTTATTGATCGTTTTCGTGCAAAGGCGACTAAGGCGAAACAAGCACAAAGTCGTATGAAAGCTTTAGCACGAATGGAACTGATTGCCTCTGCTCATGTTGATTCACCCTTTCATTTTAGCTTTCCGGAACTCTCAAAAGTTCCAAACAAATTGATTGATTTAGATAAAGTTGATATTGGCTACAATGGACAAGCAATACTTAAACAAGTCACGCTAGATATAACAGCCGGCTCACGTTTTGGCTTATTAGGGCAAAATGGCGCAGGTAAATCAACTTTAATTAAATTATTAGCGGGTTTAATCAAACCTTTGCAAGGAGAATGCACTTTAGGCGAAGGATTGCAAATCGGCTATTTTGCCCAACATCAACTAGAGCAATTGCACGGTGATGAAAGCCCATTGCAGCATTTGCAGCATTTAAATAGCAAAGCAACTGAACAATCTTTGCGTGACTTCTTAGGCGGTTTTGGTTTTATCGGCGATATGGCAGTAGCCCCAGTAGCTCCATTTTCTGGAGGCGAAAAAGCCCGTTTAGCTTTAGCATTAATAGTATGGCAACAACCGAATATATTATTGTTAGATGAACCAACCAACCATTTAGACTTAGAAATGCGCCACGCTTTAACCTTAGCATTACAAGATTATACTGGTGCATTAATTGTCGTTTCCCATGATCGCCATTTATTACGCACAACAACTGATCAATTACTCCTAGTCGCTGATGGCAGCGTAACAAAGTTCGAGGGAGATTTAGCCGATTATCGACAATGGTTACTAGACTCTCGCCGTGAGTCTCGCCGTGAATCTCGACAAACTCAGAAAAAACCAGCGCAACCACGCGAACAACGTCGTTCCCTACAAAATCGTCTTAAAAATTTAGATAAAACTTTAGATAAACTGACAACAGAAAAAGCGGCAATAGAAGCTTTATTATCTGATCCAAATTCTTATGAAAATCAAGAAAAATTGCATGAATATATCGCCCAACAAGCCGCATTAACTGAAGAATTAGAAAAAACCGAAGAAATGTGGTTAGAAGTAAGCGAAGCATTGGAAGCTTATTGAAAATCCCTCCCCCTAACCCGACTTCCACCCCAGCGGGGGGGATTG
>JAUXCJ010000175.1 GCA_030618965.1 Thiomargarita sp. | reverse complement strand
TTAAACAAATATAGTAAAAACATAATATTTTGATTTAATTAAAATTAAATTTGTTGGTAATTGTTAAGCATTAAATATACCATGTTTTAATGCTATGAAAATAGTACACTTTTATAGGCTGAGTAGTTACTTTTTTCAATTTGTACTTATTGTTAATTAGTAAACGGGAAAGATTTAAGGGTTTTAAAAAAAACTTTGACTAAGAGGGGATGACTGAGTGACATTTTGTGAAAAACTATGTATAAAACATCAAATTAAAAAATATTAAATTATTTATTGTTAATTCAAATAAAGTGGAATAAAAGGAAAATAAAAATTGAATCCAATAATTACATCAATATCACTTTTAATTTTTAGTAATGTGTTTATGACTTTTGCTTGGTATGCACATCTGAAAGAACTTAATGATAAACCTTGGATTATTGCGGCATTTATAAGTTGGGGTATAGCATTGATTGAATATATGTTTCAAGTTCTAGATAATAGGATTGGCTAGACAGCGTTAAATGTCGGACAACTTAAAATAATTCAAGAAGTAATAACTTTAACCGTGTTTGTACCATTTTCTGTAATGTATCTAAAGGAACCGCTTAAACTTGATTATTTTGGGCTGGAATTTGCTTGATGGGAGCAGTGTTTTTTAGGTTTCGTGATAAATTCGTATCAAATGGCTGCTGTTTCAATATACTGGAAATTTCCAGCATATTGAAATACCACTAATTATCTTTTTATTCCCGACAAAATGACAAAATCAAAAATTTTTAGTTGACATGAAACCTCTGAAAATCCTGCTTGTTTCATCCAATTCTTATGATTATCAAGTGATGTCAGTTTATTGGCGGAATTAAAATTCCGTTGATAAAATATCTCTTTGGCTTTTTCGAGACTCACATTGTTGCATTCAGAAATGCTTTTTATAAAAAAATCATCATGAAGAGACTGAGAAAGCTCTGTTTGGGGTTCAATGTGTTCCAATACGATTAACAAACCGTTTTTACTTAAAACCTCAAATAATTCTTTATAAATATCCCTTTTTCTTTCATCAGTCTGATAATGAATGGTGTAACCCGCAATGATTAGATTAATATTTGTGCCTTGAGGTATTATGTGAATCCAATTTGGATTACTATAATCAGCTGTCAAAAACTCAGCATTTTTACCTTTGACATTCTCTTGTGCATAATCTAGCATAGGTTGAGAATAGTCTAAAAAATAACCTGTTGAATTTGGATATATATCAAAAATTTGGTTTCCAAATAAGCCATTTCCACACCCAAAGTCAATAAATTTATCGACACCATTTTTTAGGATTTTCTTAACCAAAAACGAAACCACATCAAATTGAATTTCGGTTAAAGGAATCCCGTCCCTAATATTTGCCAGATAATTATCAATAATTACTTTATTTTTCCATGGTTGCATAAAGTTTCTCTTGTGAATTGTGAAAATGTTTGAGTTCCAACGCAGGTGCATGAGAACCATAAAACTTGATGGATTGGAGTTCAAGGTTACCTTGAACAAATACCGCTCGACGAAAGTGTAGAGACGTTGTATGCAACGTCTCTACTAAAATATCTGAAAATACCTGAGATGGTATTTATATAACGATGAACAATTAGCGATTTTGAAAAGTTGTTTGGTTAAAAATAGGATACTGTATCAAACTTCTTTACTATTAATTATTTAACCTTAAAAGTCACCTGCTCTGTCGCCCACTCACCAACTTCTACCAACGCCTTCTGCCGCCACCCATGCGAGGCATTACTCAAAAGTTGTTCTAACGGATTTAAAAAATTCTTTAAACCAGATTGCTCCAATAAACGCATATCAATTGGTTTAGTACTCGTTATAACTTTAAGCGTTTCTATCCCCACATCTCCCATAAACAAAACTACTTCTTCTCTAAGTTTTCGCTTTTCGCCCGATTTAAGACGTGCATAAGAACTTGGTTCTGCTGGATGAGGAAAAATTACATTAATCGCATTATCAGCTGTAATATTAATCAGATAAAAATAATAAGGCTTGTACTTGGAATTATTTTCCAGAGTGAAATCAAGAATTTCGCCTTTGTTAAAAGTCCGCCCTTCAAGTGTTTCTAAACTATGCGGCCCATTTACACTATAAAATAAATCGTTCGGCAACCACACACACTTTATCCCATTTGGACAATAATTGACCTGACTCAAAATAGAAACCTGCACAGACACAGGTAAATTATTACCACGCGGACTTTTAAGTTCTTTCAGTTCACGGACACTAGCCAATTTCTTCAAATGATCCCGTAGTTTTGTAACGCCATCCATCGGCTTATCAAACGGAATTTTCAAATTCTTATATAATAGTCGCTGTTCTTGCGTAAGTATCCACAACTCAGGTGATTGATTAGCAAAGGATTGTGGTAAAGCGTCATCAACATTGGCGCGGATTAATTCTCCGTTTTTCAATTTTGGACGTAACAAATACAAACGTAGTGTTGCTTGAGATGGATTTTCAACTAGAGTATAAGCAGGAAATAATTGTTTTCCAGCTTGCTGAAAAGCGGACTTAATTTTTTTTAACAATGGCTTATCTATACTATTTGGAAAATCGGCCTCCAAAGACACCTTAATGAGTGAAAAATGGTAAGCATGACTTTCTTCTATTATCAAATCGCCTTTATGAAAAGCCCCTTCTGGTTCAGGCACACCATAACTCTGGAAAGGCTGCACTACTTCAATAGTTAAACGCGGTAAAAGTGACTTCGGCATTTCTGGGTTATACAAGCGATAAACCGAATCTTCTGTCACTCCCGCAAGCGAACCAGCCTTTATTTCTATCCATTCATCAGCGATAGGATTCACAGAAATAGTCTCCACTAATGGCGCAAAGCCTTCACCCAATACTCGTTTGCGACGATCACCCTCTATATGTGGTTGCTGCACAACACCACGCCGATTCTGGATTTTTGTAGCAACACGCTCAAATACTTGATTCCAAGTATCTTTATCGTCTGCTTGTTGTAAATTTTGCACCCAATACCAAGTAAACATACCATAATATTTACCAGTTTTTTGCGGAACCCATTCAATGGCTGACTCATAATCTTGTGCTGCACCAACACGAATACCATGATAAATAACAGGCTGGGTATAAATTTGTTCACCTAATAAATGAGGTCGTTTATCAGCTTTAATTGCTCGAATAGGTGCGGCTGGTCCTCGCGCCACCGTTGCCGAATGACAAGAATCCGAAACAAATACCACTTTTTCAGTTTTTGCGTACAAGGCGGACAACCAAGCATTAATTTCATCATCCAAGACATCATAATTGTCTTTATCCTGACTATCAGAACTGGTGCGAGCACCATAAGAAACCCATGTTTGGTCTCTGCCGCTACGCTCATCGCCATTTAAATCTTTGGTTTGTGAACCGTGACCAGAATAAAAAATATAGACAAAATCATCTGCTTGAACTCGTCCAATCAACAGCTTAAAAGCCTTTTCAATCCCAGTGTGAGTTGCTTGGGCATCCAAAAGAGTTATAAAATCCTTATTTTGAAAACCAAACCGTTCACGCAACAGACCTTTTGTTAATTCTATGTCATTAATCGGACCATTGAGAGAGTTGAAAGATGTCTTGCTATAATCTTGAATACCAATAAGCAAAGCATGTTTTTCTGCTGTGAGGGCAAATTGTGGTATGAGCAAAGAGATGATAAATATTAGTGAATATATGAATTTAAAATTCTTCATAGTTTTTGGTAGTGATTCGACGGCATCAAAAATATGGCAAAAAACTGAACTATAAGCAACTACCTTTAGACTCCAAAGGAATCACCTTTTTCATAATTAACCGATATTTTTTTCCTAGATTACAAAGAGAAATAGCAAGTTTATGCTGTAAAGTCGGTTGCAATAACCAAAATTGCCACCGATTTGGATCATCTTGCAATTGTGGATCAAAAGAAATGCGTAAGTTATCTGAAAGGTGAAAGCTGAACTGATTTAATGGTAACGACAAACCCATACCACGCGCTTTAATATAAGATTCTTTGAGTGTCCAATAATCAAAAAAGCGTTCTCGCCTTTGAGACTCTGGAACTGCATCTAAATCTTGCACTTCTTGAGAAGAAAAAAAGCGGTTGGCAATGTCTACACCGCCCGCTTTTCGTCCTATATTTTCAACATCTACACCTATATCTTGTTTTACAACCACAGCACATGCAATTAAACCATCTGTATGTGACAAATTAAAGCGCAGTGGGGAACTACCTAAAATTTCTGGTCGTCCATACTGATTTTTATAAAAACGCCAATCAGCAGGATTAATATCGGCATAGCGAGACAAGGTGGTACGCACTAAAGCACGAGTAATGATATGCTGATGGCGATCTTTAGTAAAATGAAACTGCTCTGCTTTCGCCAGTTCTTCTTTAGTCATTAATGCTTGATAGGCTGAAATCAGAGCAGCATCTTCTATTTCATTTGTCAAAACAAACCATAAATGAACTTCATTTGGGGGAAGTAAATTAATCAAACTGTTGTTCTCGTTCCCACGCTCCAGCCTCCATTTTAAGAAAAGACCTCCGAGGAGAGCAATACCTCGGAGGTTAAATTTACAACGACCTCCGAGGTATTGTTCTCCTCGGAGGTCTTTTGCCATTAAGTTAAGAAAAACCCAATGCTTAATAATTTTCCCAAGCCATAACCTTTTCTTCAAAAAAATCGCACATTCC
>JAUXCJ010000422.1 GCA_030618965.1 Thiomargarita sp. | reverse complement strand
GATAGCGGCATCCTGTCTTTTTATCATAAGCCAATTGATAGCGTCTTGCAGTGCCTTCTAAAACGACAAAATCAAAAGTGGATGGCCTTAATTCAATTACATCACCCTCGTTTAAATTCTCGACATGAACAATACGTCCAGGACCTTTCTTATTAGATGTACAAATTACATGCGGATACCATAAATCTTTTTGTCCAGAATCACCAGTATAAAGGTTCATTGTCCAAGTAATTTCATCTCCACTAGGGATTTCCCAAGTCAAGCGTAAAAAATTACTGTTTAAGTCTTCCTTTTTAAGCAACTTCCATTTTTGCGGTGGTAAATTGCTGATACGCTTTTCCATACGCCTGATTGCATCAAAGGCTATATATAATGGGAAATTATCTTTAAAAACTATAGCGGAAACATGAGGATTAAAACCAGCCCTGACTTTGCCCAAGCGTTCTTCAATTTTGTCATGGATACAGGTTAATGCTGCTCGCGCATCCTCAGCCGCGACAATGACACGAAAACCTTGAGCATCAAGAGATAAAGGTATTGCACAACCATCGGTTTTAGTACTTATTTCAGACAATATATCTTTCCACAATTGGCGTAAATCATCCCAAATACGGGAGAGTCGTCCAGGGGAAGCGTGTTTACGCATTCCAAAAAGGGCGAGACAATCACCTTCATGACGAAATAAGCTGGGCGGTACGCATTCACGCAAGAAAAATTCTTCTATCAGTTCTAGTGCTTTTTGACCAGCATCTTCGTTTTTTATGCGTCCGTCATCTTTCTTAAGCCAGTGTTTCTCACCCAGATAAGTCCTAGCAAGATTCTCTACAAATGAATCAATGTCTTGTTTTTGTTCCAGACTATCAAGCAATTTTTGTAAAAAATCTCCTATCTTTCTGGAAGATTTTTCAAATTGAAACGGTTTAGGTTTATTAATGCACTGCGAAAAGGCTTGTTGCATAGCACTAAATTTGGAATATTTTTTTTCCAAAAATATACTCAGCATCTCAATGATGGGATCTTGTTGTTTTTCAGATTTGTTTGAATTAGAAGCAAAATTACTAATACTGTCTTGTACACACTTTACTTTTTTCCTAGTTTCAGATGATTTTTGAGCATACTTACCAAGGAAATAAAAAAATTCTTGCGCTATTCCATGATTTTTAGTTTGTGTTAACAATTTACAAAATACCGACCAATCATGTATTTCATCCCCTGTGAAATCATAGTCAAATTCCAAATCATATGATGGTCTTGCTATTTGTGTCAGCAAAGCCATACCATTAGCAATTTCTTGAGCATCAATTCGCAGGGATATCAGCACAACACGGGGATTATTCTCCTTTTTATTGCGTTGCTCTTGCATATCCTGCAAATTGAAAGTCTCTGGTATAAAGCCAAAATGATCATTTTTACGTGCTTGTTCCCAACGAATTCTATACTGTTTTTCATCCGCTAATTTGGTACAGTAATCACATAATCCTTGCGGTGGTTTGTGTTTATCTTCGTCTTTATTAACAATTAAAATACTTTCAGTGATTTCTAATTCCCGCGCTTTGCTGGGGCGTAAACCACATTGGCTACAAATTTCTAATTGTCCAATTGTCGATTCTTCCCATAAGCCTTTTAATTCTTTTTCTCCCACTTGTAAAATTCGTTCACGCTCTCCTTGTGATTTTACCTCCATCACTTCTGCGTAATCAGTAAGATATAAACGTGGTTGTGTCCAAGCAATTCGCACGGCTGCACCTGCACCCAAAGGAGTAAGTGCATTCAAAATTTTGGTTTCTAATGAATCTAGAATTTTTTCACTGAATAAAAGTTCAGATGCTTGTTCATTTCCTAAACCTTCATAAAATCCTGGTACTGCTAGAATAATACCGTCATCATCGTCATAAATTATATTACCAATTGGGTTATATACTTCTAATAATTGACGCAAATTATCTAAAGCTTTATCACGTTGTTTGGTTAAAGCAGTAAAAACTACTGGCTTTAATGCACCTTGTGTTAATCCTGCCCAATCCCAGCGAATGCCAAGCAAGCGAAAACGAATATGCCAGAGTTTTGAAAAATCAAGTAAACCTTGCTTATTTTGCAAATAGCTTAATTTTTGTCTTAATACGCATTCTGCTATGGCTGCTTTAAATAAGCTGGCAGTAGAGAAACAATGATGCCATAAGGTAACATCGTTCGTAGGGCGGCGCGTTTCCCCTAGTGCTTGTTTAAAAATAGGCTTTATTTTGTCTAAAAATATTTGCCGAGTGTTATCGACACGTTGACAAGCTTTTGGGCTTAATAAAGTGTTATTAATGATGCTTTCGGCTTTTTGCCATTCTATTTCTAAAGAACTAGGGTTGTAGGCTTGCTTTTCATTACCAAAGCTATCAGCAATAAACGCTGTTTCTAGTTTTTGATTACCTGATTGAGTTTTGCCTGAGCCTTTATCAAGAGCAGAATCTCGCCAATCAGCACCTACTGCGTAAATATCGCCAAGTAATGTTAATTCTGTTTCTAAAAAGCCTTTTTTTCTAGAGTCTTTTGTAGTTTTGATAACATGGTGTTGACGCAGTGCATCACCTAAACCCAATGCTTGGACAGTATTAGGTTGAATCCACTCTT
>JAUXCJ010000128.1 GCA_030618965.1 Thiomargarita sp. | reverse complement strand
CGATAATAAGACCACCGCCGTTCACCTTCGCGCACTAATAAACCCTTCTGGTTCATTTTTTTCAAAATATAAGAGGCCCGGTGGTAGTCCAAATTAAGCAAGTGTCGGCACTGGGTATTGTTGATGCTACCTTGTTCACGCACGTATGCTAGAATTTTTTCCTTTGCGCTTGTCTCACCTTTTTGAAGCTGAGGCTTGGTTTCCGAAGGCAAGGAAACCGTCTCAACCGTTTGGCTTAACGCGGGCAGGGCCGATGTGGTCGGTGCAACCTCGATGAAATGGAAATGCTGCGGTTGAATCTGTGCGCCGTTACTGCTGATCAGGGCGTGTTCAATGAGGTTTTTTAATTCCCGGACATTACCGGGGAAAGAGTAATTTTCTAGGATAGCCAGTGCTTGTGGTGTCAACGCCGCTTTAGGGCGGCCCATATCCTCTGCGAAATGGGATAACAAATGATCTACTAGCAACGGGATATCTTCCTTGTGTTCCCGCAGGAGAGGAGCTTGGATAATGTAACCCGCCAGCCGGAAATAGAGATCTTGGCGAAATTCACCGGCTGCAATCTTAGCGGCTAAGTTGGTATTGGTCGCTGCTATGACGCGGAACTCTACTTTTTTTTCCTGATTGCCGCCCACCGGTATCAGGGTGCCGTCTTCTAGGGTACGCAGGAGTTTGGCTTGTAATATCTTTGGCATATCACCTATTTCATCCAGAAATAGAGTCCCGCCTTTCGCCAACTCAAAGTAGCCCTTGCGCTCGTTCACCGCGCCCGTAAAAGCCCCCCGCACATGGCCAAAAAAGGTCGATTCCGCCAGTTCATCGGGAATTGCAGAACAGTTGACAGGAATAAAAGGGGCCTTGGCACGGGCACTGCCAAAGTGAATGGCGCGGGCGATCAGTTCTTTGCCGGTACCGCTTTCACCGAGAATCAAGACACTGGTTTTTTCCACATTCTGTAAACGGCGAATATTTTCAAAAATCGTGACCATGGTTGGACTTTTACCGATAAAAGCTGAGATGCCCCAACGTTTGGTTTCCTGCTCGGATATCAAAGAGAGCTTGGCATCCGCTACTTGCAGCGCATCCTCTACCTGTTCTCGCCGGGCAATTTCCTGTTTGAGCTGTTGGTTCAGCTTTATCAACTCGGTATTTTGTTTTTCCAGCTTTTTTTGTTGATTGTAGATGGTCAGATGTACATTGAGCCGTACTAAAACATCTTCTTTTTGAAATGGTTTGGTAATATAATCCACGCCGCCGGCTTCAAAACCTTCAACTTTATTAACCGTATCTGAGAGAGCCGTCATAAAAATCACCGGAATATCTCTTGTCATTGGGTCTGTTTTTAAACGCCTACAGGTCTCGAAACCATCAATACCGGGCATGAGAACATCCAAAAGAATGAGGTCTGGTACAATTTCCTTCGCTAATTCAATGGCTTCTTCACCATTCAATGCCACAGAAATGCTCAACCCCTGTTTGTATAAATGAGCAATTAAAACGTCTAAATTGTTGGGTTTATCATCAACAACTAAAACCGTAGACTGTTTAAATTCTGTCGTATTTATCATGTTTTTTTATTTCATATAGGCTTTTATAAAGTTAATGGCCTGTTTAAATTGATATGTTTTCAAAAATTGCTCAATTTTAGAAATAAAAGGGATAAATTGAGAATTAAGTGCCTTAATCTTTTTGGCATATTTCTGGGTTTCGATGATGTTATGTTTCTTTGCTGCTTTTAGCAAAGTCTCTAACTCTTCCATAGGAGGAATAATTAATGGCAGCACTTCTTCAGATTTCTGTTGCACCTCTGTTATTTCTTCATAAATCCATTCAAGTTTCAAGTGAATTTGCAAACGCTCTAAAAGATGATCGATCTTAACTGGTTTACTGATAAAATCATCACAGCTTGCCGCTAACGCCTCTTGTTGCTTCTGTTTTGAGGCGCTTGCCGAAACACCAATAACAATCACATTTTTTAAGCAGGAAATTTGTCGGATATGGCGCATGAATTCAAAACCGTCCATCACCGGCATGAGCAAATCCAGTAAAATAAGATCTGGCTTAAATGCGGTTGCCTGTGTCAGCGCATCACGCCCGTGGATGGCTTCCACAATTTCAAAGCCTAGAGGCAAAAGCATCATTTTTAATATATCACGGTTGTCGGATTTATCGTCTACAATAAGAATGTTACGTTTTTCTCCGCGAAAACCGATAATCGCCAGCTTTTCTGTGGTTTCTATCTCAATTTCTTCCAAGGGGGTGTACAAATCCAATTCAAACCCAAAAACGCTACCTTGACCAAGGGTACTTTCCACATACAATTCACTCCCCATCAAGCGAACCAGCCGCTGGCTAATCGCTAAACCCAAGCCGCTACCTTCCATTTGAAAACGCTGTTCACCCACTTGATGAAAAGGCAAAAATATCTCTTTTAGTTTTTCCGGCGAAATACCAATACCGGTATCTTCCACTTGGAAATGAATTCTTTGAAGCTGCTTAGGAAGGGTGCCTTGGGAATCAGGCACTTGACTCAAATTTTCCGTTGTCAGTCTCAGCGTCACACTACCGGTTTTGGTAAATTTAATAGCATTGCCGACTAAATTCAACAGGACTTGACGTAAGCGTTTTTCATCTCCTTGAACACTGCTCGGTAAATCCGGTGGTATTTGAGATACAAAGGAAATCCCTTTTAAGGTTGCACGAATCTGTATCATATCCACAAACGTTTTCAGAAAAAAGGGGAAATGAAAAATCGTTTGCTCCAATTCCATTTGACCCGCCTCAATTTTAGACAGTTCTAAAATGTCATTAATCATCATCAGGAGATGCTCGCCGCTGCTATGAATGGTATCGATCGGTTTTCCATATTTTTCCATCAAGCGTTGATCGCACTTTAAAATTTGCGTATAGCCCAAAATCGCATTAAGCGGTGTGCGTAGTTCGTGGCTCATATTGGCGAGAAATTCACTCTTGGCGTTGTTGGCGACATCGGCGTTTTTCTTGGCTTGTTGCAGCTTTTCCTCAGCCTGCTTGCGTTCAGTTATATCTTGAAAACACCAAAAGCGACCATAATTTTCTCCATCGGGAGAAACCATCGGGGCAGAATGACGTTCAAGAACACGCCCATCTTTTAAGAAAATCTCGTCACAACTGATTTCATCAGAACGGTTGTAGAGATATTCCACCTTTTCTAAAAATGCTTCTGGATCCTTAAGTTGCGGAAGAATAAATTCGAGTAGCCGGTTATCATCTTTAGTCTCAGCAATCTGCTGCGAAATATGCCAACAATTTAGAAAAATTTGGTTATAATCAACCACTTTTCTATTTTCATCGACAACGAGAATAGCATGAATGGTGGCTTCCCGTTGTGCTTCAAGCATAGCATTTTGACGCACAAGCTGGGTATTTTTCTGTTCCAAGTCACAATTACTTCCTTCCAATTCGTTAATCAATTTATTGATCGACAAACGCATACTGTTAAAGCTCTTGGCTAATTCACCAATTTCATCTTGTCGGTGTATATCAACCTGAACATCCAAATGACCTTTAGCCAGTTTTTTTGCATGTGTAGCTAATATTAGTAAAGGATGGGTAATGGAATTAGCAAAAAATAATGCAATTATAACAATAACGATAGTTAAAATAATAAACCAAATAAAGATTTTGTACTTGAACATATCTATATGTGCAAAGGCTTCCGTTTCGTCAATCTCACTTATGATAACCCAATGCACATCTTTGATATTGAGTGGTTGGTATGAGGACAAGACTGATACACCGCGGTAGTCAGAAAAAATTTGGGTATTAACTTCACCACGCAGAGCTGCTTCAGAGCTGGGGGTTTTAGCTAATTGTAAACCGATGGTACTATTCAAATTCCGGATTTTTTTAATCGTGGCGGGTGCCAAACCAATTTGGCTTATCCTCTTAAAATACTTTTTTTTATCTTCTATAAAGAAACGTGATTGATTACGGAGAGTGTAATCAGATCCGACAATATAAGTCTCGCCACTCGCGCCAAGGCCAATTTGGAACCAGCGTTGTTGATTAGTCATGATGTCATTAATTTTAGCCACTGGTATTTGAAACAATAACACTCCGATCTTTTCTTGATTATCGTAAATGGGAGAGGAAATGAATGAAGCTTGGGCGTTATATGATGGATGATAAGATTCAAAATCAACCAACTTGACAAAATCTGGCTGAGTGGTTTGTTGAGCGGCTCGAAAAACCTCTGCAAAGTTGGTGTTTTTATAAGGTCCGGTTAAGAGTGAAGTACCGTAATCAACTTCTTTGGACACGCTATAAACAATATGTCCGGTTTTATGATCTACCAAGAAAATATCGTAATAACCAAATTTTTCTAAGTAGTTTCTAATAATCGGATGGTAAAATTGGTGAATTTGGCTGTAATCACTGCCATCTCCAGCGTCATTGAGTTTATGTTTAGAACCGGTGAGATTACGATTGGAAGCAATATAAAGATCCTGCAAAATACGAGTATTTATAGAATTAGGCCAATAATCAGAAGTGAGAGCCGGCTTATCCAGATTAGGGTTTAAGCGAGTAAAATATTGTTCATCATAGTAAATTTTCAATCGCTTATCTATGGCATTTATAGCTGTTAGGTTCAGAGTAGTATTGATTTGAGTAAAACCAACCTTAAAGTCCTTCATAGCTTCAATAATCATACGATCTTCCGAGAAAGTCACAATTTGATCGGTAATATGTTGAAAATACCGCTCTATCTGATTGGCTTTCATCTCCCGTATGGCCGTTAATTTATTGAAAGATTCCTTCTTCACTATCTTATGTCCAATGCTATAACCTATATAACCATAAAGAGCCACTGCAATAATTGATATTGATGACAGAATAATAAGCAGTCTAGTGCGAATCTTTATATTTTGTAGCATAATTTGATCTAACTGATGTTACGCATCCTCGTTCCTGAGCTACTGCTCACTCACCTACACAATTTAAATGATTGAAATCAAAGAATCTTATGTAGGGTGGGCAAAGTCTTTTTTTTGCCCACCATGCTAGGAACGGTGGGCAGCAAAAAGACGCTGCCCACCCTACAAAATAACTTATGTATAAGTGAGTGACATTAATCCAGGCTACGTTCACTTTGAGGTTAATCAGACTTTGACGAGACTCTGTCCAACCACTTGTTTTAGGAGACTAATTAATGTTTTTAATGAAACATCAAAAATTAATTTTCGCGCTTATTTTATTTGTCGTAAGCATTTTTTATATTTCCAGTGCTTTTGCACAAAAAAATAAGATTGTTGTTTTTGGAGGAAGCCATAATGATACTGGTAATGGCTTT
>JAUXCJ010000107.1 GCA_030618965.1 Thiomargarita sp. | reverse complement strand
GCTGCTGTCGCAAAACCGTTGTGGGATTGGCAACCAAAACCTGTTGATGAAAAGTTGACTCAACAAGTGGCTGAATTAGCTGAACAACGTTTAAGAGAAGGTTATGAGATTAGGGACAAATTACTTCGCCGTGAAACCGTGACCGGGATTTGTCAAGAAATTGCCGAACAATTTTCTAGTATTGAAACAGAAGAATGGACAGCAAATCAAGTATTTAGCGTCCTAGAAAAACTTGAAAAGCGGATAGTGCGAGGCAGTATCACCAGCGGCAAAAATCGTATTGATGGACGCGATACCCGCACAGTGCGTCCTATTACTATTCGTACTGGCATTTTACCACGCACACATGGTTCGGCCTTATTTACACGCGGCGAAACGCAAGCTATAGTCGTGACAACATTGGGCACCGAGCGAGATTCTCAAATTATTGATGCTTTAGAAGGGGAATATAAAGATGCTTTTATGCTCCATTATAATTTCCCTCCCTATTGTGTTGGTGAAATTGGGCGTGTCGGCACGCCTAAACGCCGTGAAATCGGTCATGGACGTTTAGCACGGCGTGGCATACAAGCCATATTGCCAGAAAAATTTCCTTATTCTATACGCATAGTCTCAGAAATTACTGAATCGAATGGTTCTAGTTCAATGGCTAGTGTTTGTGGTTCCAGTCTTGCCTTGATGGATGCTGGTGTCCCGACAAAAGCTCCTGTTGCTGGGATTGCGATGGGGCTTATCAAAGAAGATGATAAATTTGTTGTCCTAACTGACATTATGGGTGATGAAGACCATCTTGGTGATATGGATTTTAAAGTTGCTGGTACTACTGATGGTATCACCGCATTGCAAATGGACATCAAAATTGATGGCATTACGCCTGAAATTATGGAAACAGCCCTAACACAAGCGAAAGAGGGACGTTTACATATTTTGAGTGTGATGCAAGAAGTTCTTTCTGAACCTCGTGAAGAAATGTCAAAACATGCTCCACGCATTATCACTTTTAAAATTAAACCGAGTAAAATCCGCGATGTGATTGGTAAGGGAGGGGCTACTATTCGTGGTATTACAGAACAAACCGGTGCCACAGTGGATATTGACGACGAAGGAGTAGTGAAAGTTTCTTCTGTTGATATGGCAGCGGGAGAAGAAGCACGTCGTCAGATTGAATTAATTACCACTGATATTGAAGTCGGTTCCATCTATGAAGGAAAAGTGGTTAAAATCATGGACTTTGGCGCATTTGTGAGCATTTTGCCGGGGAGAGATGGTTTAGTTCATATTTCGCAGATTTGCCAAGAGCGGGTTGCAAAAGTTACTGATAAACTGCGTGAAGGTGAAACGGTTAAAGTCAAGGTGCTTGAAATAGATAAGCAAGGACGAGTTCGTTTAAGTATGAAAGCGGTTGACGAGTAATAGATTTCTCCCTCCCCCTAACCCCCTCCCGCTGGGCGGGGGGACATACCAAAAATATTTTCAATAAAAATGGATTATCCTGAAAATTTTGATGTCATTGTTATTGGCGGCGGACATGCTGGCACTGAAGCTGCTCTCGCTGCTGCCCGGCTTGGTGTTCGTACTCTCTTATTAACCCATAATGTCGAAACTCTGGGACAAATGTCTTGCAATCCCGCCATTGGTGGTATTGGCAAGGGACATTTAGTTAAAGAAATTGACGCATTGGGCGGATTAATGGGTTATGCTGCCGATCAAGCCGGTATTCAATTCCGCATTCTCAACGCCAGTAAAGGACCAGCAGTTCGTGCTACTCGCGCTCAAATAGATAGAGTCTTGTATAAAGCTGTAGTTCGCCAAACCATTGAAACTAAAAATAATTTACTTGTTTTTCAACAAGCAGTTGATGATTTAATTGTTGAAAATGAGCGAGTCATTGGTGCTGTCACGCAAGCTGGGATTCGGTTTTTTGCCCCGACAGTGGTTTTGACAACTGGTACTTTTTTAGGCGGCTTGATTCATATTGGTTTATCCAATTATCAAGGCGGACGGGCTGGAGATCCACCTGCGAATGCCTTAGCGCAACGTCTTCGTGAATTACCGCTTCGAGTAAATCGTTTAAAAACAGGAACTCCACCTCGCTTAGATAGTCGCAGCCTAGATTACTCCCAAATGAAACCACAGCCCGGAGATGAACCAGTTCCCGTCTTTTCCTATCTAGGCTCTGCTAGTTTGCATCCGCGCCAAATAGTTTGCCATATCACGCACAGTAATGAGCGTACCCATGAGATTATTCGTTCTGGCTTAGATCGTTCCCCGATGTACACAGGGGTAATTGATAGTATTGGCCCTCGTTATTGTCCATCAATTGAAGATAAAATAGTACGCTTTGCTGATAAAACCTCACACCAAATTTTTGTTGAACCAGAAGGCTTAGAAACTTTTGAAGTTTACCCTAACGGTATTTCGACAAGCTTACCATTTGATATTCAATTATCCTTAGTACGCAGCATAAAAGGCTTTGAAAAAGCACATATAACACGCCCAGGCTATGCGATAGAATATGACTTTTTTGATCCCCGTGATTTGCAACTCAGCTTAGAAACCAAAGTAATTAAAGGACTATATTTTGCTGGGCAAATCAATGGCACTACTGGTTATGAAGAAGCGGCGGCTCAAGGATTGATTGCGGGTATGAATGCCGCTTTGCAAGTACAAGGTAAAGCCTCTTGGACTCCCCGCCGTGATGAAGCTTATATTGGCGTGCTGATTGATGACTTAATCACGCGAGGCACAAATGAACCTTATCGTATGTTTACCAGTCGCGCTGAATATCGTTTATTACTACGCGAAGATAATGCCGATTTGCGTTTAACTGAAATAGGGCGAAGCTTGGGTTTAGTAAACAACACACGATTTCAAGCCTTTGAAGCCAAAAGAAAAGGTATAGAACTAGAAAAAAAACGCCTCAGCAAATTATGGATTCATCCAAACACTGAAGAAGCGGCTAAACTGGATATTACAACTATTAATCGTGAAATCAATTGTTTCGACTTATTACGCCGTCCAGAAGTGACTTATGAACATTTATTGCGTTTATCAAGTGTTTCTGCCAGCGTCATACCAAAAGAAGTTTTACAACAAATTGACATACAACAAAAATATGGCGGATATATTCAACGCCAACAGCTAGAAATTGCCCGTTTACGTCGATATGAAGAAACCCAATTGCCTGATAATATAGATTATAAGCAAGTTTCTGGACTTTCCAATGAAGTTTGTCAGAAATTGACGGAACATCGCCCAAGTAATATCGGGCAAGCTTCACGCATTCAGGGGATTACACCGGCTGCTATTTCTTTGTTATTGGTGTATTTGAAGAAAAATAAATAATCGCCAAGAAATCCGATTTTTCCAAACGAAGTAAAAAATCGGATTTCTCAACTAGTTCAGACAATTTACAGCTTCAATCCAATCAATACATCCGACTTATGTTGCCATACGAGCCGCTTGCTGATTTGGAACTGCTAATATTGATGGATTCCAAAAATCAGTCTCATTGTTGAGACTCAATTGGCTTGACAATCTTTTAAAAATTGGCTGCTCCTCCAATAAAAAGATTATATTTTCCTTTAAATAAGACATGAACCAAATCACCATTTTGAGCATAGTATTCATGCCTGTTTCAGAGTGTTCAAATTTATCAATGCGAAAAGAAACGCAAATGTCAGGGTAGGAACTACCCTCAAATAAAGAATCATCTTCTTCATCTTCTTTGAAAACATTAACTGTCATTCCCACGCCGATTAAAAATCCAGATAGTTGATTTTTTTGCAGAGAGAATGCTTGGCACAAAGATTCCATCACTTGAATTGGTTCAATCTCATTGTTTGTGTTTTGGATAATTAAATAGTAATCTAATGCCATTAGTATAACTCTTTACTGAAATTAAAATTAAGGAAAAATCTGGGTGATTTTCCCATCTTTAATCGCTATAAGTTCCTTCAAACCTTTTTTGGGTTTACGCGATAGGAGATCAATTATATCAATGGGTTCAAAAATACTGTCATCCAAATCAAGGATAATTCTTTCGGTTTGCCCACTTTTGACTTTATGCGAAATTCCCCAACGAATCTGGTAGATATCAATATTTTAAATCACTCAAAAAACTCATTTCGCCTCGCATGGAAAATTACAGTAATGGGAAGTAATCATTATACTGCCGATTTATCTAAAGAATTGTCTCCGCAAATACAAACACTGATAGATGGATTGGAAATACAATATGATTATTTAGGAATGTCAGAGATTGATAAACATGATAACCTCAACGATATTTTAAGACAATTAATTTTTCTGTTAGATACAAAGTATGGGAGGAAAAAAAATAGCCCTGCCCACACATATCTCTTATCCGCAAACTTATTGTCCTGTATAACTATGATAAGAGAAAATAGAGCTAAATTTGACGCAGTAAAGCGTGCGATGAAAATGTTAAGTTTTTTGCCTAATGAATATATATTAGAGCAAAATAATATAGAGAAAGAATACCTGTTAGCCTTAGAGGGGAGAGAAAGTGCTTCTAACATTTCCATAATAGCTGATAAGCAAGCCTCACTTTCAAATAAAATAGCAAAATTTATCGAAAATCTTTAAGAAATCAACCCTACACTCAAAAGTAGCGGTGAAAAATTCCCATGAATGATATTGATACTACTATTACTCATATTACAAAAAATTGAAATATGAAGATTTAGGGTTTGAACCACAAGAAGCATCATTAAAAATTCAAGCTCAATTAATGTGTCATATTAGTGAGTGGATAAAAAAAGAACAACTTAAACAAGAAGAAGCTTCTCATTTTCTACATGTAACACGCCCAAGAGTATCTGATGTCCTGAAAATAAGGAAAATTTACTATTGATTCTCTAGTTTTATGCTCGAAAGAATTGGAAAGCATGTTAGTATCCAAATAAGTTAATCACACAAAAATATAGGACAATCCAATAGGCAATCACACCACGTTTTTGTTGAACCCTGTAGGGTGGGTAACGGCTTTATCGTTGCCCACCTGATTCAGAAAAAAAATAATAACTACAGCGATGAGTTATAAAAAGGGATAAAAAAACGTGAGCACTGGAGTGCAAGGTAACCTTGCACTCCAAAAATGTTGCATATTAGCTAGGTGGGCAACGTCTTTTTGTTGCCCACCAAATCCACAACAACCTACCTTTTTATTCCAAACTACCTTTTCCAATTCTCCAATTTTAACGGATAACCTAAATCCTGAATGCGTTCATAATGTCGCCAATTACCAGTTGTTAATATCAAGTCTTTTTCCAAAGCAATGGCAGCAATCATCTCAAAGGATGATTTTCACGGGCTTGCAGCTCGGTAATTTGATCTATGAGTTCCACATCATCCGCAAATAAACCTAACAATTTATCATTTTCAATTGGTTGCTTGGTTTTTTGACTATCTTTTAGCCAATCAAGTAGTGGAGCCATCATTTTTAAACTGTCAAATTGGTATTCCAGATGGATGTCTTCAGGCACTGTGAGTATTATTGTACCCATATTTAAAACTCCTCCGTGTTAGATTTTGCATCTTCATAATTTGCGCT
>JAUXCJ010000424.1 GCA_030618965.1 Thiomargarita sp. | reverse complement strand
GCTCCCCTTGCGATTGAGCTACGGCTCGTATATTTTTCGCATATTCTCCACTTACTGGGGCTAATGTTTCTCCAATAATCATTGCTATGAAGGTGAGTAGTAAGCCAATTTTTAGTACAGAAAAGGTAATACGCAAAATGGAAATACCTGCGGCACGCATGACTGTTAGTTCACTGTTATTGGCTAATTGCCCTAATCCCAATAAACTGCCTAATAAGACTGCGCTGGGAAAAACGTCGTAAATATGTCGCGGAATTTCTAAAACAACATATTGAATTGCTTGCCACAATCCGTAGTCTTGTTTTCCAATGTCATCAACTTCGTCAATAAAAGAAAAAAAGCTAAATAAGCCGACAAGCACTAATAAAACAATCAGTATCCCAGCCAGTACGGTGAATCCAATATATCTATCCAGTTTTTTCATTGAGCTTGATTTAAAACTTCCTTTTTATGTTGACGGTTCATTAAAAATTTACGAACTTGCATTTTTATAAACGGTAAATAAAATAAAAACAATATAATAATTAATAAACCCAAATGCACCCACCAAATACCTACCCAAGTAGGTACATCGCCACGTTCTAACCATTTTTTGGCGACATTGAGCAAATTACCATAAATGAGGTAAATCAGAATACCGGCTAATATTTTGGAATATTGCCCTTGGCGTGGGTTAGTGTGAGATAAGGGAATTGCTAATGCTGCTAGCAAAATAACTGATAAAGGTAAAGCTAAACGCCATTGTAATTCGGCTTGTAGGGCAGGTTCTTGTGAAAACAATAGTTTTTTAGTGGGTATTGCTTCAGTTTCGTCACTTTCAACTACGCCCATCTGTTTTGGGATTCTAATTTGATGTTCGGCAAATTTAGTGACAACATAGTTTAAACTGCCTGGTGGACTTTCATAACGATAACCATCAACAAGCACCATAAATAATTCCCCATCCTGCGCGGTTTTATAACCACTTTTCGCTGTCATAATAATATGCTTGTGAGGCAGCTTAGTTTGCACAAATAGGTTTTGCATGGTGTTATTTTTAGAATCAATCCCTTCTACATAAAAAATGCCTTTACCTTGACTAAATCCTTTAAAACGTCCTGCAGCAACACCACTAACTTCAGCAGCAACCGTGCCCAAATTACTTTGTAATAAGGCGATTTGACTTTCTGCCCAAGGGGCTGCCAGTAAAGTGAATATGCTAACAAAGACGGCAAACATAGCACCAAAACTTATAATACTTTTAGTAGGCATTGGAATACCACAGGCAGCCATCGCCGTGATTTCATTATCTTTATATAATCGCCCCAAGCTTAACAAAAGTGCTAAAAAGAAACCCAGCGGCATAATGAGCATTAAATCACTTAATAATTTCAAAGCGAGTAATTGAAAAATAAAGGCAACGGGTAAATCGCCTACTGAGGCTTGTACTAAATATGCTATAAAGCGATGACTGATGTAAATTAACACCAATAATGTGCTTAAAGCCAATAATGTATATAGTATTTCACGATATAAGTAACGACTAATAATCAAAAAAGTACTCCGTTATTTTTGCGTTATCGGTGATAAATGAATAATATAATAATAAAAAAAAATAAAACTAACATTCATACTTTTTTAAAGTATGATAAAAAGTGAAAACCGATATAAAATGACATATTTTTCAAGCTATATCTATCACTAAACTTTTAACCATTGGAAATTATTATGGAATTTAATATCAAAAGTGGTCATCCCGAAAAACAGCGTACAGCTTGCGTTGTGATAGGCGTTTATGAACCTCGTCGTTTGTCCGATGTTGGTAAACGACTCGACGAGGTAAGTGATGGCTATTTATCTTCTATTTTACGCCGGGGAGATTTAGAGGGTAAAATTGGCCAAACATTATTATTACATAATGTACAGGACACTTTAGCTGATCGTGTTTTGCTGGTGGGCTGTGGGCGTGAACGTGAATTAGGTGATATGCAATATCGTAAGGTGATTGGACAAGCGATACGTACTTTACATGAAACCGGTTCTATGGAAGCGGTGTGCTATTTGACCGAATTGAATGTGCGTGGGCGTGATTCGGCATGGAGAATACGTCAAGCTATTGAAACGGCACATTCTAGTTTATATGTTTTTGACAAACTGAAAAGTAAAAAAGAAAGTACCCGCCGCCCTTTGCGTAAAATTGTGTTCACTGTAACTTCTCGTCGTGAATTAGGGGTAGCTGAACAAGCTAGTCATGAAGCCCAAAAAATTGCTGAAGGTGTTAGATTGGCAAGAGAATTAGGGGACTTGCCAGGTAATATCTGCACCCCGGGCTATTTAGCTGATGAGGCCAAAAAATTATGTACTTTACATAACAATCTTTCTTGTAAAGTGCTGCAAGAAAGGAGTTTAGAAAAACAGGGTTTTAATGCCTTACTTGCTATTTCTAAAGGAAGTAAACAAGCACCTCGTCTCATTGTTTTAGAATATAAAGCGGGTAAAAAGAACGCTGCACCGATTGTTTTTGTAGGTAAAGGTGTTACATTTGATGCCGGCGGGATTTCTCTCAAACCATCCAAGGATATGGATCAGATGAAGTATGACATGATGGGTGCTGCGACTGTATTAG
>JAUXCJ010000351.1 GCA_030618965.1 Thiomargarita sp. | reverse complement strand
TAAGAGGAAAAAGCAGCAACTAGCTCTATAATAAAGAAAAAAATATTGGAAATCGAACCTTCATTTAAAGAATCTACTTATGGATTTAAACAATTTCGTCAATTTTTACTTGGTGCGGAACAAGATAAAATTATTACTTTGGAACAACAAAGCAAAAATAATTATTTTATAAAAAAATATATTGAGTGAACCTAACCAGCATTAGCTTCTTTTTTCTCGGTTTTCTCGGTTTCAGTTTTTTCTATCAATTGAATCTCGCCACTGCCATTGACGGCTTTTTCATCAACAATACAACGTATCACATTTTTACGTGAAGGTAGATGGAACATACAACTACGTAATAGTTGTTCTTGTATGCTGCGTAAACCGCGTGCGCCAGTACGATGTTTTAAGGCTTTTGCGGCAATTGCAGAAAGTGCTTTGGGTGTAAATTCCAGTTCGACATTTTCGTAGGAGAACAATTTTTGGTATTGACGCACTAAGGCATTGCGTGGCTCGGTCAAAATTTTTACCAGCGCTGCTTCATCTAAGTGCTCTAGTGTAGCAATAATGGGAAAGCGTCCTATGAATTCTGGGATGAGACCAAAACGGCGTAAATCTTCGGGCTGGGTTTCTTGTAATAATTGTTCGGCGCTAATTTGAGTTTCTTCTGTGTTTTCTACTAGAGCATTAAATCCAATTTTGCTTGGCTTAGGATCGACACGTTTAGCCACTTGTTTTTCAAGATCGACAAAAGCACCACCAGCAATGAATAAAATATTCAGGGTATTTAAGGTGATGGTTTCCATTTGATGTTTTTCTCCGGGCAGTTCTAGCTGAACAGTAGTGCCTTCAACCAGTTTGAGTAGGGCTTGTTGTACTCCTTCACCCGATACATCCCGTTCTACCATCGCACTTTCTGAAGTGCGTGCAATTTTGTCAATTTCATCAATATAAATGATGCCCCATTCAGCTAGTCTCACATTGCCATCAGCAACTTTTACTAGGCGTTCTAAAATAGTTTCGACATCATCGCCGACATAGCCGGCTTGGGTTAAAGTTGTGGCGTCAGCAATTACAAATGGTACACCTACAATTTTAGCTAAGGTACTGGCGAGTAAAGTTTTTCCTGTACCAGAAGGGCCGAGCATGAGTATATTAGATTTATTGATTTCTACATCATCATGTTGTGGATCAATTTCAATGGATGATTGATCGTGGTATAAGCGTTTATAATGGTTATAAACAGCGACAGCGAGGATTTCTTTAGCAAGCCCTTGCCCGATTACATAATCATCTAAACGCTCTTTTATAGTGGCAGGGGTAGCTAATGAATCGTCAACATCCTCTGTGATGGTGCGTTTACGTTCCCAATTGGTGACTACTTGATAGGCTAGACGCGCACAAGTTTCACAAATATAGCCGTCTGCACCGCCAATGAGTGGTGTGTTAGGGCTGGCTTCTATACCACAAAAAGAACAGTGTGCGAGGGAATTATTTGTCATCATTTATGAATTATTGTCTTTTTCAGAAGATTGGGTATTATCCTGGTGTTCAAGGGGCAAGCTAGGCTGATTTGCTTTATCTGAAGCACGGACTAAGCTACCATTCACTTCTGCCCCCGTTGCCATTTCAATTAGATTATAATAGACATTGCCAGTGATACGGGCATGAAGTGCTAACTCAATAGATTCTTCAGCATAAACATTGCCAATGATGGTGCCATTGATAATCATATTGGGTACGCGCACTTCACCTTTGATTGAACCTTGTTTACTTAAACTCAATACTGAGCCTGATTCATCAGGGGCATTGATATTGCCTTCAACATTGGCGTCAATATGCAAACCACCTGTAAAAAGAATATCACCTTTTATTTGTGTTTGTTGACCAAGTAATGAGTCGATTTGGGTGACTTTTTTTTTAGGTTTTCCCCACATATTTGCTCCTTTTTATTGTTAATTAAGGTAATAATCCCACGCCCCTTAATCCCATTGTTTCTGCTAATCCAAACATAATATTCATATTTTGAATAGCTTGTCCAGCCGCGCCTTTAACTAAATTATCAATAACAGATAATACCACAATTGTTTTACCATCTTGGGGGCGATGTATTGCTAATTGACAAGTATTCACGCCACGTACATTGCGCGTTTCTGGATGAGAATTGAGAGGCAATACGTCAACAAATGGTTCATTTTGATAACGTTGTATAAACAGAGCTTGTATTTCCTCTAAACTGACATCAGTTAGTGTTGTCGCGTATAAAGTGGCCTCAATGCCACGTATCATTGGGACTAAATGGGGTACAAAAGTTAAACCAACTGGCTGGGAAGAGTGGAGATTTAAGCCTTGACAAATTTCGGGCCAATGGCGATGCCCAGATACATTATAAGCTTTAAAACTTTCTCCCACTTCGCCCATCAAAGTCCCTACACTGGCTTTACGGCCAGCGCCACTGACTCCAGATTTTGCATCTGCTATTAAATGTTGTGGATCAATAAGATTTGCTTCTAATAAGGGTAAAAATCCCAATTGCACTGCGGTTGGATAACAACCTGGATTGGCGACTAAACGCGCTTTGGCAATCTCGGCTTTATTGACTTCGGGCAATCCATAAATTGCTTCATCAACTAATTCAGGGCAAGCATGTTCCATGCCATACCAGTGTTGCCAAACAGCCAAGTCTTTAATACGAAAATCAGCTGCTAAGTCAATAATTTTAACACCTGCCTTGAGCAAATTGGGGACAGTTTGCATAGCAGTGCCATTAGGTGTGGCAAAAAATACAACATCACACTCAGGAAAATTAGCTTGAGTGGGTTCTGTAAAGGCTAAGTCTATGTGTCCTCGCAAATTGGGAAACAAATCAGCCACTTGTCTTCCTGCTTCAGTACGAGATGACGTTGCTTGTATTTGAACTTGTGGATGATTTACCAATAAACGTAATAATTCAACACCAGTGTAACCGGTACCGCCTACAATACCTACTTTAATTTTATTCATTATTCAAAATATCAATTTTTTAAAAGAAATGATTTAATCATTATTAACAATAAGCGAAATAAAAAATAAAAATTTTATCAT
>JAUXCJ010000347.1 GCA_030618965.1 Thiomargarita sp. | reverse complement strand
CTGTCACCAGTGGTGATAAAGCACTTGTAAGCTTGATGTATAATGGCAAAACGCTTGTGCAAGAAAATAATCCCATTGATAGCTTCAGTATGGATGCTCCTGTAGATTTTCAATTTCTTGTTAAGGCGGGTAGTTATTTTGCAAAAGTGGAAGACCCTTTGACGGGAGAAATTGATTCTATTGAAGTTGTTGTTGGTGAACTGGGTAAGTTTATATCTTATACTCAAGGATTGGGTTTATTCCTCAAGGGGGATTCTATTGAGCTCAAAACGGCGTTGAGCTTGCGGGTTGTTCCAAGTATTGAGCTTGCCTTTAAGAAGCTGATAACAGCGACTGCAAATTATTCCTATCAGTGCTGTGAACAGATAGCGGCTAAGGTTTTGGCTGCAACGTTTATGTATATGATGGCGGATAAGGATGAAGAGCGTCGCATTGCGGAACAAATTATTGAGGTGGGTATTGCCCAAGAAAAAAAGATGATGCGTAGGTTGTTAGGTTTTGCTATGTATCCAGAAAGTTATTATGTTAGTGAGTATCATAGTCAACTTACCGTGCGTTATCTTTGGTATTTGAAAGAATTAGAGGATTTACCTGATCTTTCGCCGTTACTTAGCCAAGCTGTGGGTATTGGTATTTCGTTGGCAGATAAAGGGGCTATGGCTCATCAAATGCAGGCTCTTCCTGATCAAATACAAAGTATTGAGGATGCTTATAGTCTTGCAAGGGCTGGGAAAGATAGTTTAGCTGTACGACAATTTATTGATAATGTGATATATTTTTCTGGAAATGAAGTGGTTGTTCAAACGGATCAGGGTGCTGCTGTAGCAGAACGGACTATGCTGGCTTATGCTGGGGCTTGTTTGATTGCTATTGGTGATTTAGAGCGTGGGATGATTTTGGCTAATCAGGTGATAGGTCAGTTTAATGAAGAGGGGAGACTTTATTCTACTGTGGATTCGGTTGCAGCTATTGTCTTGATGATGGAATTGAGAAGATCTGACCTAAAAATAGGTGAAGCTCGTTTGCGCGTCAATGGTCAAGAGATGATGGCGAGCGAAGCGGCAAAATTGAATTATGGTATTGAATCAATTGAGGTATTAGATGGTGTGGCTGCTGTTGAACTGAGGCAAGAATATGAAGAAGATTGGCGGGTATTTAGTAATAGTTTCCCAGTTGATGTTGATATTCTTAATGATTATGGGATAACAGTTGAAGATTTGAGCTTAGGAGATCGCCTTGAACTGGTGGTTTCATTGCCTGAAGGCTATCAAGCCGGCGATCTACTTCATGTTAGTTTAGCACCCTGTCTTTCTTGGATTAAAGGTGGTAACACGCTTTTTATCTTGGATTTTGAGGGTTCAGATGAATTGCGAATACCATTGATTGTGACTTCCTCCTTTGAAGGTGAACAACATTTTGCTGTTTGTGTGCGGAATATGTTTGAGGAAGAACGGGCAAGTAGTCCTGGTTTGTTGACGGTTAATTGTCTCGTAACAAATTGATAATTTTAGCTATTTCTAATAGATTCGCACTGGCCTTGAGATCTGCTTCTTTGAGCGTTTTTGGGGCAATCATAAGGCGTACTTGATTATTATGGGTGTTAAAGAATTGTATCATTCCACCTTGTTTGACAAAATTATTCCGGTCGCTGATGGTAAGAATAGGGCGTTTGCGAAGATAAGCAAAGATCGTTGCTAAATGATCTTGTTCAGACTCATTGATAAATAAGATTTGACAATAACGGCTCATTTCAATTGTGCTGATACGCGGCACGACCACTTGATGGCCTTCTATTTTTTCATTTTCTACAACAATATCTAGTTCAACTCCAAAGGGATCTTTACCTAAAATACAAATGCGAAACGGTTGTTCCTGAGATTTAAAAGTATTATTGGGCCAAGTTAAAAATAGTGCGAGATTGAATAAATAAACTGCTTTTATTTGAGATTGCTTTAAAGTATCGGCATATGGGGATAGGTTTCCAACGAGTAATAAGAGGGTGATTGCTATTCGTAAGTATTGACTATCCAATTGAATTTTAAAAAACATAGTCTTAAAACCTTGCAGATGAATTAATAAGACATAAGGATGATAGAATGAGGTTTATAATGCCGACTTTTCGTGATTTTTCAATTAAAAATAAATTGAAGATAGTCATTATATTCACAAGTGCTATTATATTGCTACTCGTAGCTGTGGCATTTGTTATTAGTGATGTGATAACTAGCCGTCGCAGTATGGTTACTGATTTATTTGCTTTGGCCAATCTGGTTGGGATCAATAGCACTGCTGGACTCCTTTTTGATAACAATGAAACGACTGAACAGAATTTAGCCGCATTGAAAGCCAATCCACATATCATTTTTACCTATGTTTCTTCAAAAGATGGTAATCCTTTTGCATATTATTTTCGAGATGGTAGGAAGGATGATTTGGCGGCTTTAACGCTCTCTGACTTTGATTTTTTTAAAAGTGATAAGGGCTATTTTTTTGAGAAAAATCATGTTGACCTCTTTAGAAATATTATCTACAAAGGGAGAATGATAGGGACTGTCTATATTCGATCAGATTTGGAGGTATTTGATGCGCGTTTGCAGTGGGTTGTCGGTATAGTGCTTTCTGTATTGCTTATTTCCTTGTTGCTGGCGTTTATGCTGGCATCTAAGCTGCAAAAATTGATCACTGAACCGATTGATAATCTTCTTATAACCATGACTCTGGTTTCTGAGCAAAGAGATTATTCGATTCGTACCCTAAAACCAAATGATGATGAATTTGGTCATCTGATTGAAGCTTTTAATGATATGCTGATGCAGATTGAGACACGCGATAAAAAACTTAATCATGTTAATGATCAGCTATATAATGTATTGGATAGTTTTACAAAAATACAAAATGAGTTAGCCCAATCAGAAAAAATGGCGGCTTTGGGACATTTAGTTGCTGGAATTGCCCATGAAATTAATACGCCGCTGGGGGCTATTCGTTCATCTATTGATAGTATAGCAATTTTTTGGGATCGAAGTTTAATAAATTTACCTCATTTTTTTCAATCGCTTGATGCGGCACATCAACAGATGTTTTGGGATTTACT
>JAUXCJ010000159.1 GCA_030618965.1 Thiomargarita sp. | reverse complement strand
AGTCATTGCTTATGACAATCATAAATACGGTGGAGCTTTTGAACTACAAAACAGTTGGGGAACTGACTGGGGCAATCGTGGCTATATTTGGATTAAATATCAAGATTTTGCTAATTTCACCAAATATGCTTTTGAATTGATAGATAAACCCAAACCAAAGCCCTCTTATAGAACAGATTTATCAGGTAAAATGAGATTTTTATTAGAAAATGGCGAAGAAATGAAAGCGGATTTAGTGAATGGCACTTATCTGATGAGACGCTCTTATGCTTCTGGTACTCAATTCCGTTTGTATCTTTCTAATAATGAACCTGCTTATGTCTATGCTTTTGCTTCAGATATGACTGGTAAAGTGTATCCAATTTTTCCACACGAACCAGGCATTAGTCCAGCACTGACTTACAAAAGTAATGAAGTACCAATTCCTGATGAAGATCACTACATTGCTATGGATAACAGAGTTGGGCGTGATTTTTTCTGTGTCTTATATGGAAAAGAGCCATTGGATATAGACGCGATACACAGGCGTTTAGAACGAATAAATAACAAGAGGGGATTGTTCGTAGTGCCTGCAAAACGCAAAAAAAGTCAAAGCAACTTCGTCAAAAATGTCACAGAAGTACTTTCTGATCAGGCAGTTGCATCACGACATATTAAATATTCCAAGCGTGGTATTGGATTTTCAGCAGCGAGTCATGGTAAAACACTTGTGCCATTGTGTGTAGAAATAAAGCATACAAGGTAAATAAGTAATGGTGTCTGAACTGTGATTTTTGTGATTTTCCTGATATAGGCATCCTAAATGACTTGTAGATTAGACCTCCGAGGTTTTGAAAACCTCGGAGGTCTTTGTAACCTATCATACAATTAACGCCCAGCTAAACTACGGTAACTTGATTTTCAGTATCACCTCAAAACCCATTCCAGAAAGTACCTGCGCTAGATAAGGACTCGCACTTTTTTTAAAAAAGACGATAAGTGCATTTATAATAAAACTTTTGTTCCGCAATATCAATGATAAGGTAATAGTATGAAAATTTCACCAAAAATTCAAAAACAAGCCGCCCAATTACGCGAGACTATCAATGAACATAACTATTATTATTATGTACTAGATGATCCCTTGTTGCCAGATAGTGAATATGATTGCTTAATGCGCGAATTACAGGCACTCGAAGAAAAATACCCTGCACTCATCACGCCAGATTCTCCCACTCAACGGGTGGGAGCTACCCCATTAAGCACATTTTCTGAGGTGGTTCACGCGATACCGATGCTGTCTTTAGGTAATGCCTTTAAAGATGAAGAGGTGCAAGATTTTGATAAACGGGCGCGGGCGCGTTTAGCTATAGACAGTATTGAATATGCAGTTGAACTGAAATTAGATGGACTCGCCGTGAGTTTGCGTTATGAAAATGGGTTACTCGTAACGGGCGCAACGCGGGGTGATGGACAGAGTGGCGAAGATGTTACGCAAAACGTCAAAACTCTTAAAACAATTCCTGTCCGATTGCGGGGCGATGATTATCCCCGCGTGTTGGAAGTGCGTGGCGAGGTGTTTATGCCAAAAGCCGGTTTTAATAAATGGAATCAGCAGAAAATCGCAGCAGGTGAGAAAGTCTGGGCTAATCCGCGTAATGCCGCAGCGGGGAGTTTACGTCAATTGGATGCTAGTCGTACCGCAAATCGTCCATTGCGTTTTTTAAGTTATGCCATTGGGGAAGTAGAAGGCGGGGATTTACCTAATCGTCATAGCGATATTTTGCAGCGTTTACAAGCATGGGGATTGCCGATTTCAAAGTATTCAGAAGTAGTCAAGGATACTCAAGCTTGTTTAGATTATTATCAGCAGATATTGGAGCAACGCGATAGTTTGCCTTTTGAGATTGATGGCGTGGTTTATAAAATCAATCAGATTAATCAACAAGAAACGCTCGGTTTTGTTTCTCGCGCCCCCCGTTGGGCGATTGCCCATAAGTTCCCTGCTCAAGAGGTGTTGACTCAAGTTGTAGATATTGATGTACAGGTTGGGCGCACTGGGGCATTAACACCAGTTGCCCGTCTTGCGCCGGTTAATGTCGCTGGTGTTACGATAACTAATGCCACTTTGCATAATCAGGATGAAATTAATCGTAAAGATGTGCGCGTGGGAGATACGGTGATTGTCCGCCGCGCTGGTGATGTGATACCTGAAGTCGTGCGTGTGTTGCCTAAAAAACGTCCTAAAAATACTCAGCCGTATGTTTTACCTAAGAAATGTCCTGTTTGTGATGCTGAGGTTGTTCGCATAAAAGGTGAAGCGGTGGTGCGTTGTACTGGTGGATTATTTTGTGCAGCACAGCGGAAACAGGCTTTACAGCATTTTGCTTCACGCCGTGCGATGGAAATTGACGGTTTAGGTGAAAAACTGGTTGAGCAATTGATAGATAAGGATTTAGTTAAAAGCATCGCAGATATTTATACTTTGACGCATGAACAATGGGCGGGCTTAGAGCGTATGGGTAAGAAATCTGCCGATAAAATTATGAAAGCACTGGAAAAGAGTAAGTCTACAACTTTGGCTCGTTTTCTCTATGCTTTAGGTATTCGGGAAGTTGGCGAATCCACTGCACGCATTTTAGCGCAACATTTTATTAGTCTTGATAAAATTATGGAGGCGACTGAGACGGATTTAGTAAAAATCCCAGATATTGGCCCTGTTGCAGCACAATATGTGGTTGCTTTTTTTAAAGAATCGCATAATATGGAGGTTATTCAACGCCTTCAAGCTGCTGGTGTACATTGGGTTGAAAATGAAGCAGCTCCAAGCAAAGCACCAGCTTTAGCTGGACAAACCTTTGTTTTAACTGGAACTTTAATATCTATGCCTCGTAGAACCGCTAAGGCACGTTTGGAAGCTTTGGGGGCTAAAGTTAGTGGGAGTGTGTCTAAAAAAACGAATTATGTTGTCGCGGGGGAAAAGGCTGGGAGTAAGTTGACGAAGGCGCAAGATTTAGGGGTAAAGGTGATTGATGAGGATGAGTTTGTTGCTTTGTTGGAGATTTCTCCCTCCCCCTAGCCCCACTGCCATTAAGTTAAGCTGTGGAGTACAAAGCGCAGCTTTGTCGTTGCCAGTGCTGACAAAGCTGCGCTTTGTACTCCGGTGCGAATTTGTCCTTAACTTAATGGCATTGAGCCAGCGGGAGGGGGCTAGGGGGAGGAAAGCAACGGCCCTTTATCTGAAAAAGTTTGTAATATCAACATAGTTTGTTCTCCTACAACGCCATCAGGGTTGAGTGCGTAACGGTGTTGAAAAGCGATAATCCGTTCTTTTAACATGTAGTTGAAATTTGTTGAAAAGTTCTGACTATTTCCACCTTCGATAATATCTAAGTGTTTTCTAATCCAAATCACTGATTTGTTGCTAGTTCCTACTCTCAGTGTGCGTATCGGTAGCATCGGCGGTTGCCACAGGAGTAAAAATTGTCCTAGCCAGTATTTATTGATTTCACTGAGTGGCAATTCAAAGCTTTTTCCTGATATGGCTAAAGTAGCGATTTCATCTTGTAAGTGTGTGACAACGACATGATATCGTGCCCCTTTATCTGTGACTAATTCAATAACCGCAGGACGATTAAAACGGCGTAGATCATCCCAAGTGCCTGTTCTGATAAGAGAAGCTAATTTTTGTGTTGCGGCTCGTTGAGAAACGTTTTCGCCTGTTAAGTTGCTATAGTCTAAGCCCCAGAGACTAAATAATGTTGCAAAGGCATTTTCTGTCGTGGTTGTTTGTAATTGCTGAATTAAATTTGGGGGTGGCGCTATTTTTTCAACTTTTTTAACATCAGTCGGCACTGGTTTAGGCAATGTTGGCACTGTGGGTGGTAAGTTTGATTCAGGGGGGGTAAGAGGTTGATTTGGAGTTTTGGGAATCCCCCACCATAGTAATGCAACAATAAGCAAAAATATTATCCCGATTATTACTAATCGGCGCTGATTAGTCGGATTTTCACCACGCACTTCTTGTACCGCTTTATCGATAATCTTAGTATTGATTGACTTCTTATGAGCAGCATAACCATCTGATAAAGCACGATTACAAATGTTATTAATCATACGAGGGATGCCTGCTGAATAACGATAAATAAGGCGCATCGCTGCATCTGTGAATAAGGGACTTGAGGCACCACTGATGCTTAAACGATGATTGATATAAGCGGTGGTTTCTTTTGCGGATAGCGGTGTGAGGCGATTACGTGTTGTAATACGTTGCGATAATTGGCGAAGATTGTTTTTATTGAGTAAATTATTCAGCGCGGGTTGAGCAACTAAAATGATTTGTAATAGTTTGTGGTTAGAGGTTTCTAAATTGGTCAACAAACGGACCTGTTCTAGGACTTCTGTGGTGAGATTTTGCGCTTCATCAATAATAAGTATTGTGCGACGACCAACATAATGAGCGGTGAGTAAATAACTTGTCAGGGCATCAGTAAAGTCTTTGAGGGTGTAACGCTGGGGATCGTAACTGATTCTTAATTCATCAAATAAAGCTGCCAGTAACTCAATCGCCGCTAGTCTGGGATTTTGTAAGAAAGCGACATCAACAGTATCAGGTAATTGTTCAATCAGACTCCGACATAGGATTGTTTTTCCGGTGCCAACTTCGCCAGTGAGCAACACAAAACCGGGGCCTTCATTAACACTATATAATAAATGGGTTAAGGCTTCACGATGGCATTTACTTAAATAGAAGTAATGTGGGTCAGGCGTGATAGAAAACGGTTCGGCATTCAGCCCAAAATGTGCTATGTACATCTCAATCTATCAACTTACCAAATATTGATGGTGCCCGGGGCCGGAGTCGAACCGGCACAGTGTTTCCACCGAGGGATTTTCTTACCAACTACAGCTTT
>JAUXCJ010000276.1 GCA_030618965.1 Thiomargarita sp. | reverse complement strand
TCCTTACAATAGACAATTGCATTAGATTTAACAAACTTGGCGACTTTCCATGCAAATAATAAATCTTGTAATTCTGTTTCTGTTGGTTGTTTTTTTGTAACTATTTTCAAATCAGCCGCTGTTATACTGCCTAAATCACGATCTTGTACTAGCAAGCCGCCATTAATTCGTTTAAAGTCTAACAATCCTGCTGCTCGTTTTTCAGTCCATTGTCCAGAAATTAATACCCGCACATTTTTTTTAGTGGCCAAAATCGGCTTAGCTGCCTCGGCGATTTCTGGGGCAATTATGACTTCTACAAATTGACGCTCAATAATCGCTTTAGCGGTTTCAACATCTAAGGGGCGATTAAAGGCGATAATGCCACCAAAAGCCGAAGTAGGATCGGTTTTAAAGGCTCGCTCATAAGCGGTTAAAATTGTATCTCCAATTGCTACGCCGCAAGGGTTGGCATGTTTTACAATTACGCAAGCAGTTTCATTAAAGGATTTAACACATTCTAAAGCGGCATCAGTATCTCCGACATTGTTATAAGATAATTCTTTACCTTGTAATTGTTTTGCAGTCGCAACAGAAACCTCTTTAGGATTAGATTCTACATAAAAGGCCGCTTTTTGATGAGGATTTTCGCCATAACGCATGGCTTGTACTTTTTGATATTGTAAAGTTAGCGTTGGACTGAATTCCTCTCCATTCTGTTGCCCTAAATAATTGGCAATCGCACCATCATAATGTGCTGTGTGTGCAAAAACTTTACGCGCCAATTCAAAGCGAGTCGCTTCTGTCACAGCCCCATTATTGGCAGCCATTTCCTGTAAAACCGTGTCATAATCTGCGGCATTAACCACTACTGTTACAGCTACATGGTTTTTAGCGGCAGAGCGCAACATTGCAGGGCCTCCAATGTCGATATTTTCAATCGCTGTAGCTAAATCACAATCGGGCTTAGCAATAGTTTCCTCAAATGGGTATAAATTTACAACAAGTAAATCAATTGGTTGAATATCATGTTCAGCCATCACCGTCTCATCAATACCGCGTCGCCCTAGCAAACCGCCATGAATTTTCGGGTGTAGCGTTTTTACACGCCCTGCCATTATTTCTGGAAAGCCAGTATAATCAGAAACTTCTTTAACATTGATGCCATTATCCGCGAGTAATTTTGCCGTACCACCCGTGGAGAAAATTTCTATGCCTCGCTCATTTAAGGCTTGAGCAAAGGCGACAATGCCTGATTTATCAGAAACGCTGATGAGCGCACGTTGAATGCTTGACATTCAATTCTCCTTAATCTTTAATAAAATTAAATTATAAATTAAATAAATTTTATTTAGCTACTAAAATTTTAGTTTATCACCTTTTTCAGGCTATAATGACAAAGATATTTTATTTGTAGTTTTATTGAGCCCCTATTAATAGGAAAAAGTCAAATGTTACCCAATTTCGCGCCAAAAGAAGTGCTAAATCCAGTTAATCAAATTGCTAAAACCGCTGGTGAACGTATCATGGAAATCTATAAAACGGATTTTCAAGTAAAACAAAAATCTGATCACTCGCCTTTAACGCTTGCAGATATGGCAGCACACGAAATTATAGTAACAGAATTAGAGAAATTGACCCCTGATTTGCCGATTTTATCTGAAGAATCTGCCAAAATTCCTTATGATAAACGAGTGACTTGGGGGCGTTATTGGTTAGTCGATCCGCTTGATGGTACTCGTGAATTTGTTAAACGTAATGGCGAATTTACAGTCAATATTGCCCTGATTGATGATCATAAACCCATACTAGGTGTCGTGTATGTGCCAGTGTCAGGTATTACTTATTTTGCTGCTCAAGGGAACGGCGCATTTAAGTCTTTACCCGAACAATCACCCGAACAAATTCAGGTACGCACTTGTCCAAAAGATCGTTTAATTGTTGCAGGTAGCCGTTCCCATGCGAATGAATCTTTGCAAAAATTTATTGCAGCACTGAATGTAGAAGTAGAACTGCTGACAATAGGCAGTTCTTTAAAATCTTGTTTAGTGGCTGAAGGTAAAGCGGATATTTATCCTCGTTTTGGGCTCACTTCTGAATGGGATACTGCCGCAGCACACTGTGTGGTTGAAGAAGCTGGTGGCTATTTAACTGATACCCAGTTACAACCACTACGTTACAATACTAAAGCATCGCTTCTTAACCCACATTTTTTAGTATTTGGTGATGCTCAACAAGATTGGGCGCGTTATTTATAGAAACGTGATTTATATCATTGGTTAGGCCTGTTTTTTTAATTCTTTTTATGAAAGTAAAGCCCTTAACATCACTTAAGTTTGACCTCTAAAAAAGTGTCCTGACCATTATGGAGTAAAAAAATGAATGCTGTTAAAATACATAAAATAATTAATGCCAGTGAAACGAGTCGAGTACAGTTCAAAAAATAACTTAAAGCAAAACAAGCAGATCACCTTGTTGCTGAATTAGTGGCCATGTCTAATTTTGAAGGTGGGAAAATCCTAATTGGCATTTGAAATATCACGTTTGATGAAAAATCTGCGACTCATCAAGGATAATAAATTAACCTTAGCTGGTGCCTTACTTTTTGGTGAAAATACAGAAGTTTTATTGCCAGATTTGTATATTTATGCGATTTGGTTTTGGGGGCAAAGAATTTATTACTGATGATTATAGAAGTTAGTGATAATATTGCGGGTAATTTGTTACAATAATGCCAAACATCTGTTAATTTTGTATTAAGCACACTGAGGAAAGTTCAGGGTAAGCATAGATTATTTTATTTATCTGATGTTACGCACTTTGTTTCTGTATAAAAGCTTATTCTACTAAATTTTCTCCCTTTCATCAGTTCAGAATAACCTTTTATCAGGCATTCGATACACAATCAACGGATATTTTTTATACTAATCCTCATAATGTTTTTTTATTTGCTAATTGATTGAATTTGAGGGCACTGGAGGTTGTTGAATCTGATTTTGATAAATCCCATGTCAATAGTTGTTTCTGGTCAAAATGGACAGTACGTAACATCAGTTATTTATATCTAAAAAATTAAGATTATATTAAATAACTTAGTAATTATGATTGAACAATTTTTGGGGATAGTATTTTGGATTGATGCCGCTTTGAAAAGGCGATTCTTAATAGAGGATAAATTTAATTATGACTTGTATGTTCAAGTTTTTTTAGTCCTCACCGCTGCCGGCTTGTTAGTGAAATTAGATGAAGCCTTGGAAAAAGCTAATACCATTGTAGGATTAGTAGACCATAAAGAATTTAAAACAATATCAGCTAATACTTTGAATACTAAGGTGGTTATTGATACACGCTGGATTTGGTAGTTCTAATGATTATCTCCAAAAATTTTTTTTGCTGGATTAAGTTTGCAACCTGCTCTTTTTTATAAAGAAACAATAAAAATGGTCTGACCATTTCAATTGGAATGAAGATTTCACTTTATTGGAATCACAACGATTGGACGTGTGACTGTAGAAGCTTTGCAATTAAGGAGATAGAAGAAAATGTCTTAAGAAATTTTGAGATTTTGAGGTAAAAATTGACAAAATAAAAAAAAAACAATATATTATTCTTCTAGGGGTGATGCCCCATGGAATAAAAGTTAAGCGAATTTTAGTTCAGGAGTTCAAAGCGAAGCTTTGTTTTTACTAGTATTTACAAAGCTTCGCTTTGAACTCC
>JAUXCJ010000257.1 GCA_030618965.1 Thiomargarita sp. | reverse complement strand
GTAATAGCCCTTATACAGCCGGGCTTTTGGCTCATCTGCGTGAACCTAATTTGCCGATTGAGTTGATGTTTAAAAGAGTGCGTAATGTGGTAAAGAAAAAAACTAATAATCGTCAAACCCCTTGGGAATCTTCGTCTTTAGAGGGGGAGGATTTTTATTTTGTTGCATCTGCAAGTGACACGCCACCAGTCGTACCTCTAATAAATACTGGACAAGATGCTGAAATAGCTCGTTTAAAACGCGAAAAGGCTGAGGCTGAAGCTAAAGCCGAAAGGGAACGCCAAGCGCGTATTGAGGCGGAAAATCGTGCTAAAAAACCGGATGAAATAGAGCGTTTAAAACGAAAACAGGAACGAGCTGAAGCTAAGGCAGAAAAACAACGCTTAGCGCGTATTAAGGCGGAAAAACAACGCAAAAAAACCAGTAAAGTATTTAGAGATACCTTAAGAGATGGTAGTAAAGGCCCTGAAATGGTGAAAATACCTGCTGGTTCATTCAAAATGGGTTCAAAAAATGGCAGTTCTGATGAGAAACCTGTCCACAGAGTGTCAATTAGTGCTTTTTCTATTGGCAAGTATGAGGTGACGTTTGCGGAATATGACAAGTTTGCTGAAGCTACTGGTAAAAGTAAACCAGACGATGAAGGCTGGGGGCGTGGAAATCGTCCTGTGATAAACGTGTCATGGAATGACGCTAATGCTTATGCCAAGTGATTAAGCCAGCAAACTGGGAAAAAATATCGTTTACCTACTGAGGCGGAATGGGAATATACGGCTAGGGCAGGTACGGAGACTAAGTATTGGTGGGGTAATAAGATTGGCTCTAATAAGGCCAATTGTAGTAGTGATTGTGGAGATAGTTTTAAGTACACTGCTCCTGTAGGCACTTTTAGTGCTAACCAGTTTCATATATATGACACAGTGGGTAACGTGTGGGAGTGGTGTTTCGATAGATATCGGAAAGACTACTACAGTAGCTCCCCCCGTAGTAACCCTAAAGGCCCTAGTACCGGTCGTAATCGCGTGGCTCGCGGGGGCGCGTGGGACTACGACGCCGCGTGGTACGCCCGTGCGGGGTTTCGCCACGGCGGCTCCCCCGACTACCGCCACTACGACGTCGGCTTCCGCCTGTGGAGGCAGCCTTGATTACCCTTGGCTTTTTTTACCCTGTTTTTAGTTTTTTAATCTTTTTTGACTAATGAGCCATCAGTTGCCATGTGCCGCGCGGCTCACGCACGCGCGGCACAGCCATGTAGGGTGGGTAGCGTCTTTTTGCTGCCCACCAATCCTACAGTACTGTCATTATGACAAAATCGTGAAGGTGTAAAGTATAATGACAATGGTTACATCAAGCTATGAAATCCAGTTTTCAATTTGCAGACCTTTAATACGCCTAAACTCTTTAAGATTATTTGTTACTAATATGCAACCCAATGAAAGAGCATGTGCTCCAATTAAAGTATCAAGCGGTCCAATTGGTGTCCCAGCTTTTTCCAAATTTGACCTTATTGCTCCATATTTTTCTGCTGATGCATCATTGTAAGGCAAAATTTCAAGAGGGGCTAAGAATTCGGCTAAAGCTAATTTGTTCTGTTCAGGTTTCGCACTCTTGCTAATACCATACTCCAATTCACTTAATGTTATAGAAGAAATACCTACCTCAGAAATATCAAGTGATTGAAGGTGCTTGATAACTTGAATGGGTTTCTTCTTAATGATATATATGCAAATATTTGTGTCCAAAAGAAATCTAATCATAAAGTTGCCCTGATTTGCTCATCGGGCTGATTTCTGTTTTCCATAAAGTCATCAGAGAATTGGTCAAGGCTACTGATGAGGGATGCCCAAGGGTCATCTTTAGATATAAGAATTACAATATTCTCAAACTTTTTAATGTAGACCTCTTCACCAGAGAATCGGTATTCTTTTGGTAATCTAACAGCTTGACTGCGACCATTTGTAAAGATTTTTGCGGTTTGCATAACTATCTCCTTGTGGTATATATCTCAGTATATATCAGAACTGAAAATTATCAAGGATGGTGTCATCTTACACGGTACAATTCTTTAAGCTTGCCCTTCGCGTTATTTATTCAAAAAAGTTTTTAATCTTTCCACCCCTTCTTTTAAATGCGCTATGTCTCTTGTATAAGCAAATCGTATATATTTATTCGTTTGATTATTACCAAAATCAACGCCTGAAGTAGTTGCTATATGGATTTTGTCCAATAATTCTTCAGAAAATGCCTGACTATTCAGCGAATATTTAGAAATATTTGCCCAAATATAAAACGCCCCTTCTGGTTTGGCATCAATCGTAAATAGTTGAGACAGTTCATCATACAAATAATCTCTCCTATTTTGATAAGTCTGCCTAACACTATTTAAATGTTCTTCATCAAAAGCTTCTAATGCCGCATATTGGCTCAGTGTGGGTGCGGAAATATACAGATTTTGCATTACTATTTCCGCAGTTCGCACTAAATGCTCTGGCAATATCGCCCAACCAAGTCTTAAGCCGGGCAAACAAAAAGATTTTGAAAACCCATTAATAACAATCGCATTTTCTGAGAACTCTAAAGCAGTATGCGCGGTTTTATCGTAAACCAGCCCATGATAAATTTCATCAGAAATAAAATGAATGTTCTGATTGTCACAATATTCAATTAGTGCTTTTAAATTGGTTTGACTATAAACATTTCCGATAGGATTAGAAGGCGAGGAAATTTGAACGGCTTTAATACCCTGAATATTACTTAATTGTTCAACCGTTAATTGATAATTTGTTGATTTATCAATGGGAACAAAAACGGGATTAGTATCTAAAATATAAGCAAAATTCTTATAACAAGGGTAGGCAGGATCGGTTAAAACTAATTTTTCACTTGCATTTAACAAAATGGCATAAGTGATTAAAAAAGCCCCTGATGTGCCAACAGTTAAAACAATTCTCTCTGGTGACACATTAACCTGATAATTTTTTTTATAATAAGCAGCTATTTTTTCTCTCAGCGCGAATAAGCCTAAAGCTTCCGTATAGCCAACTTTTCCCGCTTGAGTCGCATTAAGCAGAGCTTGAATAACTTTAGGTGATGGCGGAATATCAGGCTCACCAACTTCAAAATGAATGGCGTCAGGAATGGATTGTGCCCTTCTTAGCACATCCATAACTAAGAAGGGCGTGATTTTTTCTAAGCGATTCATTCAGCTTTTACAAACACTTTCTCTATAATAACAGGTGTTTGCGGTACATCGCTCCGAAAAGGTCCACCGCGCCCAGTCTGAGTTTGTCTAATCTTATCAACAATATCCATACCAGCAATCACTTTGCCAAATACAGTATAACCCCAACCTCTCCTCGTGTGACTACGATAATTCAGAAAATTATTATCCTTAACATTTATAAAAAACTGCCCTGTAGCAGAGTGCGGATCAGAAGTACGTGCCATCGCAATAGTCCCTCGGAGATTTTCTAGCTCATTATCGGCTTCATTACGAATAGAGCTCCGAGTCGTTTTTTTACGATAATCTGTCGTGTAACCGCCGCCTTGAATCATAAAATTCTCAATCACACGATGAAAAATCGTACCATCGAAAAATCCAGCCTTAACATAAGACAAAAAATTCGTAACAGTTTTGGGGGCTTTTTCCGCATTCAATTCGATAACAATTATACCGAAATTCGTTTGCATATTGACGACAGGTGACTTGCTTTCCGCATAGCTCACTTGATGAGCGGCTAGTAGCAAAAATAACAGACTAATGATAGTTCTCATAAAAAAATATTTGTATACTCCATATAAGGTAACTCCAAAAAATTAACCTACCCCTAAATCCCCTCTCAAGAGGGG
>JAUXCJ010000127.1 GCA_030618965.1 Thiomargarita sp. | reverse complement strand
AGCCTTCCCAAATGAAAACTACAAGAAATCTGGCTAAAAGCCAAGCTGCCGATAACCATAGGCTGCATTGAAATAGGTAGTTTATGCGAATTAGCGATTGATGGGATAATTTAATCCCATAGGAACTAATCAGTTCGGGGATATATACTCCCATGTATAAAATTAACATCAATAAAAAAAATGGGATGCTGAGTTGTCTAATCACTTTATTGTTCCTTGAAGCATGTAAATTATTATTAATAAAATATGAATTATAAACGACTAATAAGATTTTCTCACTTAATTTCTTTTGTGTTGCCACAAAGCTGTTTTCTATGTGGAGATAATAGTACCGACTGTCTTTGTCCAGCCTGTTTGGCTGAGTTGCCTTATCATAACTCGCTGGAAAGCATAGCTTTCAAAGCTGAGGAACCGCCCAAAATTATTCAGGTTCAAGCAGTATTTTCCTATATTTATCCGATAGATAAGTTGATTATAGCCGCAAAATTTCATCAGAATCTGGCTGTGTTGAACTTATTAGGCTATCTGATGGCACAACATTTAACGATTGAAAATCGCCCTGATGTGTTAATTCCTGTGCCGCTACACTCGAAACGTTTACGCGAACGCGGCTATAATCAGTCACTGGAACTGGCTAAACGCATTAAAAAAAAGACAGGTATTCCTTTAGCCTACAAGACTTGTAAACGTATTAAAGAGACACTCCCACAAACAAGTTTATCTACTCAACAACGTCAAAGTAATATTGTCGATGCCTTTCAAGTCTTGGAATTGAAGAAAGAGTGGCGACATATCGTTTTAATTGATGATGTGATGACAACTGGTGCGACGGTGAAAGAGTTAGCAAAAGTCTTACTGAAAATGGGAGTGCAGCGTGTTGATGTATGGTGTTGTGCCCGTCGTTGATGGGTAGGGTTGGTTTTTCATTTTTTTTCAAGTTGTTCCGGTTTAGGCGGTGGTGGAATTACTACCGGAATTGCTTCATAATTATATCCACGGAGTATTATAGGACTACGGCTAGGTATAACTAATGTTTCGCCTGGGATAATTGTATAAGGTGGAAAGATGCCATTTGAGGCACCGATTTCTTTTTCGGTATAACCATAACGTTTTGCAATGTCTGCTAATGTTTCACCTTCTGAAACAGTATGATAAATTTCTATGTCTAGTTGTGGTTTTGGTTGTGGTTTTGGTTTTTTTTGATAAGTGCTTTCAGGCAAAGGCAGTTCGGTTTTGACTGGAGAAGTCTTAAATTGAGAGGATTGTTTAATTGGCGGCGTAGATAATAGCGTTTCAGAATGATGGGTTTTCGCACACGCATGGAGCAGCATAATTGCAAGCATGATTAAGCTCAGGCTGATAGAACTGTATGACATATTAGTTACTCGTAGGGGCAACCCCCATGTGGTTGCCCTTTACTGGGTTTATTAGCCTAATAATTACTTAGGCGGCTCTAGCTTTAATGTTAGTCCAGGATAAACCGTGTAAGGCGGTGCCATACCATTCCAGTCGGACAGTTCATCAACTGCTATACCGTATCTTTTGGCAATACTTTTAAAGCTGTCTCCTGGTTTCACAGTATATTCACTGCTTGCTGAATGGAAACCCCGAGGCTTGAGCTTGCTAACTGATGTTTCAGGAGGGATCAAGAGTAAAACTTGTCCAATCCTCAGATGAAAAGGTGCTTTAATATTATTCCAAGCCGATATATCACGAAATCTTTTATCGTATTTTCTAGCAATAGCATATAATTGTTCACCTTCTTGGACGATATGAGTACCTTCTTCAGCCTGTGGCCTTGGTTGGATCACAATAGGAATTGGTGGAACAACCCGCAATTGTTGACTTTCCGCCTCAATACGCGCTTGGCGTTCTCGTTCTCCTCTAGCTTCAGCTCGCGCCTTTTCTTGTCTTAAACGCTCTATTTCAGCTTGTAGTTCGGCAGTTTGCCTGACATCAGAACAACCACCAAAACAAAACGGTGCCCGCCAAGAGGCGTTATACCAAGGCTCTTGTTGCCCGCCGCTTTCCCTAAAAACTGCTTGGCTCACTTGAATAAACATATCGTCTATGCGTTGATGAGTTTTGTGAGCATTTGTTAATGCTGCCAGCAGATGTGAGGTAAATAAACCATTACGTTGGTTGTTACTTATATCGGAAGCAGTGTCTTTCTCAGCAGTCGCAAAGGCAATAATCGAACCTCGGCTCTGCATTCTTGACAAGCCACGATTAAGAGTTCTACCAGCACTCCGAAACGGATTATCACGACAAGCATCTAACACTATGATATTAAGATCGGTTTTAGCGTCTGTCATGGTTTCCAATACGCGAGAACTGGCTAATGCGTAGTATTTCAAGTCCTTAGCCTTTTTAATCCGGTCATTATTAATCGGCAGCAAATAATTTTCTCCGCCAGCACGAGCACCGTGCCCAGAGAAATAAAATAAGCCAATTCCTCGTGTCTCAGCTAAACGCACCCCAAATTGATCAATGACTTCATCCATACCGCGTTGATCTAAATCAGTTTTTAATATAACCTCAAAGCCAATATTTTTTAACACACGCGCCATATCGGTGGCATCGTTGACGGTATTTCTCAAACGGCCAAATTGGTATTTTTTATTGCCTATTACTAGAGCTACTTTTTTGGCTGTTGTGGGAGTCGGTATTATTGCTGGTGGCACTCTCTCAATGCCCCTATCTTCAGGTGCTGTACTACGAGTTGTGAGTGGCGATTCTGCAACACAAGCCACCAAGCCAAGAACTAAAGTTAAAAAGAGTAGTTTTTTTAGCATGTTTACCTCCGGTGCTTAGTAGGGGCAACCACAGGGGGTTGCCCTTTACTAGGTTTATTAGCCTAATAATTACTTAGGCGGCTCTAGCTTTAATGTTAGTCCAGGATAAACCGTGTAAGGCGGTCCCATACCATTCCAGTCGGCCAGTTCATCAACTGCTATGCCGTGTCTTTTGGCAATACTTTTAAAGTTGTCTCCTGGTTTCACAGTATATTCGCTGCTTGCGGAATTGAAACCGCCACCATTGCTAGGTCTACTAGTGTTAGGTCTGCTGCTAGTCCTAGGGGGCGCAACTGGAGTTACTCTCGAAGAGCTTGTACTACCCGCTGGTGGCGTGACTCGCAGTTTTTGGCCCATTGATATATTGTAGTCAGGCCCTTCTAAATTATTCCACGCAGCAACATCAGCGGTCTTCTTACCATAGTGCTTGGCAATGCTTGATAAACTATCATCATATAAAACAATATGATAATTGGGATCCCGAGGCTTTGGCTTGCTAACTGATGTTTCACTAGCTGCTGGTGGAGTCAAGCGTAAAACTTGTCCAATCCTGACATGGAAAGGTGCTTTAATATTATTCCAAGCCGCGACATCAGTAAATCTTTTACCGTAGCGTTTAGCAATAGCATATAACTGTTCACCTGCTTGGACCATATGAGTACCTTCCTCAGCCTGTGGCCTTGGTTGGATCACAAAAGGAGTTGGTGGCGTGACAATCGGTACAGCCGTTGCTGCTGGCACTGTTTGACTACAACGAGGGCCATCAAGCAGTAAACGTTGACCCAAAGTGATGTTATAATCAGGTGCTCTCAAATTATTCCAACAAGCCACATCTTTATAATTCAGCTTATGCTGTGCGGCAATCCCCTTTAAGGTTTCACCCGGGCGAACAGGGTGATATTTTTTAGTGCTAGCCGGCTTTTCAGGTTTATGGGAGACAGGCATAACCGGTGTCTGACGCTGTTCCGGGGCATCCCGCATAGGGATTTCTGTACAACCACTCAGTAGCATAATCACGACTAAACTGAGGGCTGAGCATAGTTTTATAATAGACATTAGTAAGTTCAACTCCAAAATAAATTTTTTAAAAGTTTGCCTAAAAACATTCTTTAAATCAACTCCTAAATTCAGGCATTTTAATTTTCAGCTTGGGAAATCTAAAAAATGACTAGACAAAACATCATTGATGGACAAATTGCTTCTACTTTAGCAGGGTTATTTCGTGAACGTGTTAAACGCACACCGCAAGCAGTTGCCTATCGTTATTTTGACAAAAATAACAAAAATTGGCAAAATTTTACTTGGGCGGAAATATCTGAACAAGTCGCGCGTTGGCAAGCCGCCTTAGTGCAAGAAAATCTCGCCCCGGGTGAGCGAGTTGGTATTATGTTACGCAATTGCCCCCAATGGGTTATTTTTGATCAGGCTGCTCTCGGCTTAGGCTTAGTCACAGTACCATTATATACCGATGATCGTCCCGACAATGTCGCTTATATTATAGCCCAAGCAGAGATAAAACTCTTATTAGTAGAAGGATTGACTCAATGGAAACGTTTGTATCAAGTACGTGATAATCTCTCCTCTTTAAACCGCATTGTAACAACACAAACATTTGATACTAAAAATGTTTTTGATGAACGCTTGCAAATTTTAGATCAATGGCTGCCTTCTGATCAGCAATATTCCCTACGTGCAGAAGAATCTTCGCCTGATGATCTCGCCAGCATTGTTTATACCTCTGGCACGACTGGCCGCCCTAAAGGGGTGATGCTTAGTCACCGTAATATGCTTAGTAATGCTCAAGCTGCTGCCACTTGTTTAGATTTTCACTCCGAAGATTGCTTTTTATCCTTTTTACCATTGTCACACACTTTGGAGCGTACCGATGGATATTATTTACCAATGGTTGTCGGTGCAACGGTTGCCTACGCTCGCTCAATCCCGCAATTGGCTCAGGACTTAATAACTATACGTCCGACGCTATTAATTTCAGTCCCCCGCATTTATGAGCAAGTTTATGGAAAAATACAAAATCAGTTAGAAAAAAAATCTGCTTTTGCCCAAAAACTATTCGCACTCACGATTGACGTAGGATGGCGACATTTTGAACATAGTCAAGGGCGAGCAAGTTGGCATCCTAAATTGTTATTATGGCCGCTGTTGCGTCGATTAGTTGCTACACCGGTATTAGAAAAATTAGGCGGACGGATGCGCTGTGCAATCAGTGGTGGTGCCGCTTTACCGCCAACTATTGCGAAGCTATTCATTGCGCTAGGCTTGAATTTATTACAAGGCTATGGTTTAACAGAAACCAGTCCTGTGGTTAGTGTCAATCGTCCCGATGATAATATACCTGACAGTATTGGCACGATTCTGCCCGGTGTAACAATTAAATTGGGCAAAAACGATGAGTTATTAACTAAAAGCCCTTGTGTTATGATGGGCTATTGGAAAAATCCGACAGCAACTAAGGAAGTAATTGATGCAGATGGCTGGTTTCATACTGGAGATAAAGCCCGTCAAGATGAACAAGGACACTT
>JAUXCJ010000023.1 GCA_030618965.1 Thiomargarita sp. | reverse complement strand
GGCTCCGTATATTTTTGGAGAACGCAAAAGGATTCATATTATTAACCTAGAACAAACACTGCCTATGTTCAATGAGGCGGGTAATTTTCTGGGTAAATTGGCCGCTAACAAGGGCAAAATCTTATTTGTCGGTACAAAACGTGCGGCACAAGAAGTGGTCAAAGAAGCGGCAAGTCGCTGTGGTATGCCTTATATCAACCGCCGTTGGCTGGGTGGACTGTTGACTAATTATAAAACAGTCCGTGCCTCTATCAAGCGTCTCAAGGATTTAGAAACGATTACACAAGATGGGACTTTACATCGCTTAACGAAAAAAGAAGCCCTGTCACTAAGTCGTGAATTAGACAAACTGGAACGTAGCTTGGGTGGGATTAAAGATATGAATGGTCTGCCCGATGCTTTGTTTATTATTGATGTGGGCCATGAAAAAATTGCTGTTAAAGAGGCAGTTAAACTGGGTATTCCTATTGTTGGTGTTGTAGACACTAACAATGTGCCTCAGAATATTGATTATGTGATTCCGGGCAACGATGATGCTATTGGTGCTATTAGCTTGTATGCTAATGGAATAGCAGATGCTATCCTTGATGGCCGCCAAGCGAATTTAGAAGTGGTGGCAGAAGAGGAAGAATACATGGAAGTTGAGGAAGAAACCGAAGCTTAGTAGAAGCAGGGCAACCACAGGGGGTTGCCCGTACAACAATAAAAGGTAGGGGCAATCCCTCTGTGGTTGCCCATGCTTGTTTTTCAGTCAGATAATGAGGTTAAGAAAATGAAAATTTCAGCAGCATTGGTTAAAGAGCTGCGTGAACGCACCGGTGCGGGCATGATGGAATGTAAAAAAGCATTGGTGGCAAATGGGGGGGATATTGAGGCTGCGATTGAGGCTATGCGTAAATCTGGGCAAGCCAAAGCTGCTAAAAAAGCTGGACGAATCGCCGCTGAAGGTTTGATTGTGGTACAGCAAGATAATAATCATGCTGTTATGGTTGAAATTAATAGTGAAACCGATTTTGTTTCCAAAGCCGACGACTTTAAATCATTTTGCGATGCTGTTGCTGCTACCGTTTTACGCAATTCTCCTAGCAACTTGGAAGCTTTAATGGCTGCGCCTTTGGTTGGAGGGGAAAAAAGCGTTGAGAACGCACGTAAAGATTTAATTGCCAAAATTGGTGAAAATGTCAATGTGCGACGCTTTGCTTTAATGAGTACACAAACGGATCATTTAGGTGTCTATTTACATGGTACACGAATTGGTGTGTTAGTTGATATGCGTGGCGGCAGTGCTAAATTAGCCAAGGATATTGCTATGCACATTGCTGCTAGTCGTCCGCAGTGCGTACTTGCTGAGCAAGTGCCTGCTGAGACAGTGGACAAGGAAAAAGAAATTTTTTCGGCACAAGCAGCGAGTAGTGGTAAACCGGCTCATATCATTGAAAAGATGGTGGAAGGGCGTGTCAGAAAATTTTTAGGCGAAATTACTTTACATGGTCAACCCTTTATTAAGGAACCAGATCAAAGCGTGGAAAAATTACTGAAAGCGAATCAAGCTAGTGTCGTACATTTTGAGCGTTTTGAAGTTGGTGAAGGGCTTGAGAAGAAAAACGAAAACTTTGCTGATGAAGTGATGCAGCAAGTGCAGGCTTAGTTTTTTCTAAAGGCTGACGAACTTAAAGTTAGCCAGCCTTTTAACTGGGGCAGTGATTTTTAACTATGTCTGATATTTCCGTAGTTTATCGTCGTATTTTACTAAAAATGAGCGGCGAAGCCCTGATGGGCAAGAGCGATTTTGGTATTGATCCACAAGTGCTTTCTCGTTTTGCAGAAGAGCTGCATGAACTGGTGCGCCTTGGTGTGGAATTAGGGTTGGTTATTGGTGGTGGGAATATTTTTCGTGGTGCCGGTTTGACAAAAAGTGGCATTGATCGGGTTTCGGCTGATCAGATGGGAATGTTAGCCACTGTGATGAATGGTTTAGCTATACAGGATGCTTTGCAAAAAGTGGGCGTTGAGGCTCGTGTGATGTCAGCTTTTCGTATTGATACTGTTTGCGAACCTTATAACCAAAAGGATGCTCTCAAGCATCTAGCTGAAGGACGAGTAGTGATTTTTGTCGCAGGCACGGGCAATCCTTTTTTTACTACCGATTCGGCTGCTAGTTTGCGTGCGCTTGAAATCGGTGCGGATTTGATGATAAAAGCGACTAAAGTTGATGGTGTTTATAGTGCTGATCCTGTAACTGATCCCAATGCTCAACGTTTTTCACGCTTAAGTTATAATGAGGTGATTCAACGTGGCTTAGCGGTGATGGATACGACTGCTGTTGTCTTGTGTCGGGATAATAATATGCCGTTACGGGTGCTTGATATAGGAAAAGCAGGTGTGTTAATGCGTGCAATTGCAGCTCTTGATGAAGGTACGCTGATTCATAATGAGGAAAAAAGCGCATGATTGAAATGATTAAAAAAGATGCTGAGGAGCGAATGAACAAAAGTGTTGAGGCTCTGAAAGCAGAACTAATTAAAGTTCGGACAGGGCGTGCTCATACCAGTTTGCTTGATCATATTGTTGTGCCTTATTACGGTAGCGATGTCCCTATTAATCAGGTTGCGAACCTTACAGTAATAGATCCTAGAACCTTGGGTGTTTCTCCTTATGAAAAAACAATGGTATCTACGGTCGAAAAGGCGATTAGGGATTCTGATTTAGGGCTAAATCCGACTAATGTTGGACAATTGTTGCGTGTACCATTGCCACCAATGACGGAAGAACGTCGCCGTGATCTTGTCAAAGTGGTGCGCCAAGAAGCGGAGAGCGGACGGGTTGCGATTCGTAATATTCGTCGCGATGCCAATCATGAATTGAAGGGATTAATGAAAGACGCTGATATTTCCAAGGATGATGAGCGTCGGGCTGAGGAAAATATCCAAAAATTGACTGACCAGTTCATAAAAAAACTTGATACCGCCTTAGCAGAAAAAGAAGCGGAATTGATGGAAATTTAGCAAATTGATAACTAAAAACTTACTATGAGTAATTCCCGCCTTCCACGTCATATTGCCATTATTATGGATGGTAATGGTCGTTGGGCTAAAAAAAGATTTTTACCACGCAATGCTGGACATAAAGCTGGTGTGGAAACTGTACGCCGAGTGCTAACCCTTTGTGCTGAAAAAGGGGTTGAAGTCCTGACATTGTTTACTTTTAGTAGTGAAAATTGGCGACGTCCCAAAGAAGAAGTCAGTTTGTTAATGAGTTTATTTATGATGGCTTTGAAACGGGAAGTTAAAATTTTACATAAGAATAATGTGCGTTTGCGCTTAGTAGGTGCGCCTGATGCTTTTTCTGAGAAATTGCAAAAATTGGTTTCTGATGCCGAGGAACTGACAAAAAATAATACTGGAATTATTTTAGTGATTGCGGCTAATTATGGCGGACGTTGGGATATTGTTGATACGGCGAAACGTTTGACTAAACAAGTGCAAGAGGGAACTTTACAAGTCGAAGATATTAATGAATCTCTATTTAAGCAAAATTTGTCTTTGGGAGATTTACCCGAACCGGATTTGTTCATTCGCACCGGGGGCGAGAAACGAATTAGTAATTTTTTAATGTGGCAACTGGCTTACACTGAGTTGTATTTTACTGATACATTGTGGCCAGATTTTGATAAAGCGGCTTTTCTGAAGGCTTTAGAGTCTTTTCAGGGTCGTGAACGGCGTTTTGGACGCACCAGCGAACAGGTACAGGAACAAAATGCTTAAACAACGTTTATTGACTGCTCTGATTTTAATTCCCTTAATTGTGTGGTTGTTGAGTTTATCAACACAAACGGTGGCAGGGGTGATCGGTTTTGTTGTTGTACTTGCTGCGTGGGAATGGGCAGGCTTATGTGGTTGGCAAAGCGGAATAATGAGGGGGATTTATGCCTTTGTTATGGCTTTGATGCTGTTCATGCTGTGGTTCCAGCTAACTACGCTAACTATAATGTCAGTTTTATTGGTGGCTTGTTTGTGGTGGTTATTGGCACTGTTTTGGGTGTTCCGCTACCAAGTGGGACATGATTTATTACCTCAATCGGCATTGATTAAGGCTTTATTGGGTTTTTTGATTTTATTGCCTGCTTGGATTGCTTTGTTGATTTTGCATAATTATGGCTGGTATTGGGTTATTTTTCTATTTGTGTTAATTTGGACAGCAGATAGTGGGGCTTACTTTGCGGGTAGGGCTTGGGGTAATAGAAAACTCGCTGATAAAGTTAGTCCGGGAAAAACCTGGGAAGGTGTGCTAGGTGCATTAGTAATGAGTACTCTGTTTTCAATCGGTTATGCAGTGTTTATGTCAATGCCATTACTGACATTGTTGTTTTTTGTGCTATTATGTTTATTAACTGTAATGATATCTATCTTGGGGGATCTGTTGGAAAGTTTATTTAAGCGTCAGATGGGCCTTAAGGATAGTGGGCAAATATTGCCTGGTCATGGTGGCATGCTTGATCGTATTGATAGCTTAACCTCGGCAGCACCAGTATTTGTGACAGGTATATTTTTATTAAAGATTTTGTTAGGCAGTTCGTTTTGAAAACTATTACTATATTGGGGGCTACTGGCAGTATCGGTATCAATACCCTTGATGTCATCAAACGACATCGGCAAATTTACAAAGTGACCGCGCTGACAGCAAATCGACAGGTTGATCGTATGGTGAGCCTTTGTCAGGAATGGTCGCCTCGCTACGCGGTGATGGCGGATGCTGAAGCCGCTGAGCGTCTTGAGCAACGTCTGAAAAAACTGAATGTTGTTGTCGAAGTTTTAAGCGGCATTGATGGTTTGACTTTCGTGGCCAGTTTAGCCGAAGTAGATATAGTGATGGCGGCTATAGTGGGCAGCGCGGGTTTATTGCCAACGCTGGCAGCAGCGCAAGCTGGTAAACGAGTTTTGTTGGCGAATAAAGAAGCTTTAGTTATGTCGGGACAGTTGTTTATGGACGCTGTGCGTATAAATGGGGCTGAGTTGTTGCCAATTGATAGTGAACATAATGCTGTTTTTCAATGTATGCCACCAAGGTTCAAAATTCCCTCCTCCTCCCACGATGAATTAGTGGGTGTCAGTCGTATTTTGCTCAGTGCTTCTGGGGGGCCTTTTCGTTCCTATCCAATTGATCAATTAGATGATGTCACCCCTGATCAGGCTTGTGCCCATCCAAACTGGAGTATGGGACGTAAAATTTCAGTCGATTCTGCAACAATGATGAATAAAGGACTGGAAGTGATTGAGGCTTGTTGGTTATTTTCCCTGCCACCTAATCGGGTAGATGTATTGCTACATCCGCAAAGTGTGATTCATTCGTTGGTTGAATATGTTGATGGTTCAGTGCTGGCGCAGTTAGGTAATCCTGATATGCGTACCCCTATTGCTCATGCCTTGGCGTGGCCTGAACGCATGTCTTCTGGTGTTCCCCGTTTAAATTTAGTTGAGATATCGCGTTTAGATTTTGAAGATGTTGATTTTGAGCGTTTTCCTTGTTTAAAGTTGGCTTATGATGCGATGTCAGCGGGAGGGACGACGAGTACGATTTTGAATGCGGCTAATGAAATTGCAGTGCAAGCTTTTTTGGAAGAGCGTTTGCGTTTTAGCGCGATTCCTAAAGTGATTGAAACCACCTTATCTAAGTTCAGTGGTCGTGCAGCGAATTCTTTGGAAATTATTCTTGAAGATGATGCTCGCGCCCGTGAGTTAGCTAAATCTGTTATCAGAAATTAAAGTTTAAATTATTTATGGTATTTTTAGAGGCTTTATTAGCTTTTGCTGTTGTTATTGGCATTTTGGTGACTATACATGAATTTGGTCATTATTGGGTCGCACGACGATTAGGCGTTAAAATTCTGCGTTTTTCAATTGGTTTTGGTAAACCTTTATGGTCACGCCGTTTTGGAAAAGATAAAACCGAATTTGTCATTGCGCCGATTCCATTAGGTGGCTATGTCAAAATGCTTGATGAGCGTGAAGGCGAGGTTGCCCCAGAAGAATTACATCGCGCTTTTAATCAACAATCCCTTAAAGTACGCACAGCTATTGTTTTTGCTGGGCCTTTTTTTAATTTTTTGTTTGCCATTCTCGCTTATACTATGATGTATATGTATGGTGTGACCGGTATGGCAGCATTAGTTGGAGAAGTCACGCCTCAAAGTGTGGCTGAACAGGCTGGATTTCATGTTGGTGATCAAATTATTGCTGTTAATCAGCAGCCTACGTTGCGTTGGAGCAGTGTTGTCGAAGCCAGTTTGCAGCAAATGCTTGATGATAAAAAGGAATTAATTTATTCTGTAAAAGATCGGCAGGGGTATGAGTCTGATTTAAGGTTGAATTTAGGGGAGTTAACGGTTGATGATATTGCCGGGGGAGAGTTTTTTGATAAATTTGGCTTCTATCCTTTTCGTCCCCCTTTACCGCCCTTAATCGGTGAAGTAACTGCTAATAGTGCCGCAGAAAAGGCGGGATTACAACGCGGTGATAAGATTATTAAGTTGGATAATCAAGAAATTAGTGATTGGAATGCTTTGGTTAAGTATATTACTCAACGCCCTGAACAAGATATTCGCGTTGAAATTGAACGACATCATCAGCAATTGTCGTTAATTCTGCGACCAGATAATGTCAGCGGTAAAGGACGGATGGGGGTTTATGCACCATATTTTGTGACGGAACGTTATGGTGTTTGGAAATCCTTCACGCAAGGTATTGAGAAAACCTGGGATATGAGCGTATTAACCTTGCGCTTGATGGCCAAGATGGTGACTTTGCAAATTTCATACGAGCATATCAGTGGTCCTATCAGTATTGCCCAATTTGCGGGGCAATCAGCGCAGCTTGGGATGGCTATCTTTTTATCTTTTTTAGGTTTAGTCAGTGTCAGTTTAGGAGTTCTTAATTTGTTACCGATTCCTTTGCTTGATGGTGGGCACTTATTTTTTTACTTGATAGAAGCCATTAAGGGCAGTCCAGTGAGTGATTATACGGAATCTTTATTTCAACGAGTTGGCTTGACATTGTTAATTGGTTTAATGGGGCTTGCAATATTTAATGATTTAGAACGATTATTCAGTTGAAGATAATTGTTAATGGCACTGATAATTGCACTTATATGAAGTATAAATGGTTTTTTATTTTAAGTCTGATGTTTTTGCATCAGCTCAGTTATGCCTTTGAGGCATTTGTTATTGAAGATATTCGTATAGAAGGCTTAAAGCGAATTTCCGCTGGCACAGTATTTAATTATTTACCAGTGAAAGTAGGTTCGCGTTTTTCTCAAGAAAATACTCAATCGACTATTTCCGCTTTATTTAAAACCGGTTTTTTTAAGGATCTACGCCTAGAGCGGGAAGGCAATGTTTTGATTGTGCGAATCATTGAAGAACGTCCTGCTATTGCTAAAATCACTTTCACTGGCAATGAAGAGCTTGAGACTGAAGATTTAACCCGTGCTTTAAAAAATATTGGTTTTGCCGAAGGGCGAGTGTTTAATCGTTCAATACTTGAGAAAGTGGAATTGGAATTACAACGCCAATATTTTAATTTAGGTAAATATTCTGTACGTATTAAATCAACCGTTACGCCGCTTGAACGTAACCGTGTTGCTATAAAAATTGATATTTCAGAGGGGGTTATAGCGCGGATAAAAAGAATTAATTTTATTGGAAATAAAACTGTTAAAGATGGTGACTTACTAGATGAAATGAAATCAAATACTGGCGGCTGGTTTTCATTCTTGAGTAAAAGTGACCAATATTCGTCATTGCAACTTTCAGCTGATTTGGAATCGGTACGTTCTTACTATTTAGATCGTGGTTATATCAAATTTAATCTTGATTCAACCCAAGTTTCTATTACACCTGATAAGAAGGCTGTATATATCACAATTAATCTCACGGAAGGGGATAAATACACTATTTCTGATATAAAAATAGCAGGCCATCCGATTGTACCTAAAGCTGAGTTATTGAAAAAAATAACGATCAAACCAGGCGAGGTTTTTTCGCGCAAAAAAATCAGTAAAAGTAGGGAAGCTATTATTCAACGGATTGGTGATGAAGGTTATTATTTTGCCAATATTAATGCAGTACCTGAAATTAATTCTGAGAAAAAAACGGTCGCTTTAAGTTTTGTTATTGATCCAGGACAACTAGTTTATGTGCGACGGATAAATTTTGTTGGTAATACTAAAACCCGTGATGAAGTGCTACGCCGCGAAATGCGTCAGATGGAAGGTGGTTGGATTTCTACTAGTAAAGTCAAGCGTTCATTGACTCGCTTGGAACGTTTGGGTTTTTTTGAAACTGTCACTGTTGAAACGCCACGAGTTCCTAATACTAATGATCAGGTTGATATTAATTATAGTGTTGTGGAAAGAGCTTCTGGTAATTTAATGGCGAGTATTGGTTTTGCACAAACAGAAGGGATAGTATTTAACGCCAGTATCACCCAAGAAAATTTTTTGGGTTCCGGTAAACGTGTTGCATTAACTTTCAATAACAGTCAAATAAATACGTTGTATCGTTTTTCTTATTTCAATCCTTATACAACAATAGATGGTGTAAGTCGCGGTTTTAACCTATTTTACCGTCAAACTGATGCTGCCGAAGCGAATTTAAGTCGTTACACCACTGATGCGTTTGGAATGGGTATTAATTATGGACTGCCTTTTACGGAATTTAATAGTGTTAATGTAGGAATAGCTTTAGATCGTACCCTATTGAGCACGACTGATGCGAGTGCTAAGGAAGTGTTTGATTTTATTAATGTGAATGGGGATTCTTACGATTCTTATCGTCTCACAAGCAGTTGGAGATATGATACTCGTAATCGTGC
>JAUXCJ010000361.1 GCA_030618965.1 Thiomargarita sp. | reverse complement strand
CTTGGCTCACAGAACGACATGGCTACGATCCGACTTATGCCAAATGCGAGTCGGGTTAGAAGCTTCATCCCAAAACGAACATTAAGAGCTCGCAATCGACAATCTCCCGAAGTCACTGTCGTTGCATAAATTCTAATTAAAACTTCATTGTTCTTTGGAACGGGCTTTTCAATGTCAATTAGCTTAAGGACATCAGGCTCCCCATATGCTGTCCAACCTATTGCTTTCATTATTGCCTACCTTATTATTCAGTTGCCAAAAATATATGGAGGAAAAATATAACGCCTTGCTCAGCGGCGTGGTGAATTTGGCAACTTTTTTGAGTGTTTTTTTTTAAAAAAGGTGACAAGTTTACCTCGTCCGTTGCAGCAACTTGTTAGCTGTAAACTTCAGACGCAATACTTGCTGCCCAGTAGATTCATGCAATTTCTCTTCTAGATGCTCAAAACCATACCGCAAATAAAATTTACGACCAATTGAGTTTTCTTTGAAAACTTCAACTTCAAGACTTCCATGTAATTCTTGTGCTTTATCCATTAGAGCTTTACCTGCTCCCTTGCCATGATATTTAGGCTGTAAAAATATTGCACCTACTTCGTTTCCCATTAATGCAATAAAACCTTCAATATTCCCATCAATATCTATAACCCACGTATCTGTATTGGGCATATATACTTCAGCTACATTTATTCGTTCTTGAGCTATAAATTCATCCGTCATAAACGGGTGTGCTAATCGAGTTGCGGTTTCCCAAGAAGAGAGAACTGCATCTAAATCAGATTTTTCATAATGTCGTATTTTCACGTATCTATTTCCTTTTACTGCACAGTTTGTCTAAGATTGTTAATGAAAAATTAAACTATTTTTACGACTTTCCAACTAAATAGAAAAAGTATTATCATACTTAATACAACAAAAAACCTTCTACACTCTTTAATAAATTAACAGCTAGTTAATCGTCCAAAATAACAATTGCATCCACCTCAAATAACATACCATCTAACGCTAAGCGAGGTACGGGAACCAATGTTTGAGCAGGCAAGGCATCGCCAAACATAATTTTTACCTGTTTGGTCATCTCTTCTAACATGCTTGGATTATAATCGACTACGTAAGTGGTTATTTTAGTCACTTGATTTGGTTTAGCATTCATTGCTTGTAAGGTTATGAGCATATTTTTATAGGCTTGTTCCACTTGTTCAGAAAAACTAGTGGCTAATTTACCATTTTTATCTTCGCCTCCCTGTCCTGAGATGTAGGCAATACGAGCGCCGCCTTTAGCGACAACTGCATGGCTATAACCATTGGGGGTAGGGTCATATAGTTCAGTTGGATTGACGATTTTTAATTCTATTGATTGATGCTGTTGCGCTACGGTTTCAGCTGAAATTGAACTCATGGCAATAATAACTCCTATTATTAGGTAATGATTTTGGTAGTTCATTTAATGATCTCTCTCAAGTTTTAGGTTAGTGGTTATAGACCCTATTAATTAATGAATAGATATTTCATCAAAATTATTTATTTTTTCAGGGTTACGCATTATAAAAATACCATCTACTTGATCCTGTTTATCGTAAGAAAATGACAAGATAGCAGTGATGTTATTTTCTTCTTTTAAGGAAAACCCTAAAGAATTATTAATACCAACCTTTTTCCATTGGCAATTAGCCCAATAAATTTTTAAGCTCTTAACTATAAATGCTATTACAGACTCTCTTCCTTCGATAGGTTTAAGAATGGCCGAAACTTTTCCTCCTCCATCAGCATTTAACTTAATATCTCCAGCAAGAAGACTAGTTAATTCAGAGATTTCTCCACTAGTAACCGCTAACTGGAAAGCATTAAGAAATTCTTCTTGTTTCTGTACCGAGGTAGTATTTCGAATTTTTGTTTGGTCGATATTACTTTTGGCTCTTGATACTAATTTACGACAAGAAATTTCTTTTATTTGAAGTGTATGAGCCACTTCAGCATAAGAAGTGTCAAATATTTCATAAAGTAAATATGCTGCTCGCTCTTTGGGGGTTAGCCGTTCTAACATTAATAAAAATGCGGTTGTTAATGATTGACCAAGTTCAATACTTGCTATCAATTCACTATCATTCGACGTATGAATTGGTTCTGGAAGCCAAGTACCTATATAGTCAACACGAGTACGGCTGACAGAACGCAACTGATCTAAACAACATCGCGTGCAAACGGTGGTTAACCATGCTTTAGGGATTTCTATCGCCTGCTGTTCAGCTTTATCCCATTTAATAAAGGTATCTTGTACCATATCTTCGGCATCGGCCATTGAGCCGAGTATACGATATGCCAGCCCTAAAAGGTTTGGTCGTATTTCCTCAAACAAATTGATACCATCAATCTTATTGCTATTATTATTTTTCATATTAATGTTCTGAAATTCGGATTCTGTTCCATAAATTAATCATTGCTATATTGACGGTAAGCAAACTAATTTCTTTATCGGTAAAATGTTGACGAAGTTCTGCACGCAACTCTCCCAACCTAGACAGTTCATCGAGGTTTGTTAGAATTTCAGTCCAAGAAAAAGCGGCTTTTTCCTGTGGGCTAAAAACATCATATTTATACCAGTCCTTTACGCAGTTAAGACGCTCTATACTCTCACCATCTTCTTTTGCTTCACGTGTGTGCATTTCAATACAATAATCGCATTGATTAATTTGAGATGCTCGTAATAAGACCAAATGATAGAGGGTGCGGTCTAAGCCATGGCCGTCAATCACACTATGGACTTGTCCCATAGCTTGCAATATATCAGGGATATGTTGTTCATGTTTTATGGCTTGTATATTTTTCATGTGTTCCTCGAAACATGTATATATTGGGAATTTACTTCTATTTGATACATAACTGACGAATGAAAAGAGGGGATTGTGACACCTGATAGAAAATAGTTTTTTAAAGGTGAAAGAAAATTACTGAATGACTTCAGCAACAAACGATTTGCATCAGTTGCCGCCGCCT
>JAUXCJ010000149.1 GCA_030618965.1 Thiomargarita sp. | reverse complement strand
TGAAAAACTTTCCATAGACAAGTTAGAAGATTTCTATCTGTTGTTTGAACTGGAAACTCTACATAAACCTTTGATTTTAATTTTTGATGAATTTGATGGACTTGCCGAACCCGTTATTGTTGGGCTAGTCAGTTTGTTTCGTAATATTTACCACAATCGTCAAAACCAAGTGGATAAATCCACTGCTGAGAAAAAATACTTGTTACATAGCATAGCTTTAATTGGGGTACGTGCAGTTTTAGGCATAGAAAATTTGAAGGGTTCGCCTTTTAATATCCAGCGAAGCGTACATATTCCAAATTTAACTGCTGATGAAGTGGTTTACCTGTTTGCACAATATCAACAAGAAACTGGACAGGAGATTAAACCTGAAGTAGTGGAACGTATCTGGTATGAATTTAAAGGGCAACCAGGGCTAACTTGTTGGTTTGGGGAATTGTTGACTGAAACCTACAATCAAGCTACAGATAAGCCAATTACGATGGAACATTTTGAGGGGGTTTATGCTGCGTCACTTGACTTGTTGCCTAATAATAATATTCTGAATATTATTAGTAAGGCGAAACAAGAAACCTATAAACCGTTTGTTTTGGAACTGTTCAAAACTAAAACTGAAAACAAATTTTTCTATGATGAACCCATTGTAAATTTTCTCTATATGAATGGAGTAATAGACATTGAACAGGTGAGCTTGAAAGAAAATTATATCAAGTTTGCTTCTCCATACATACAAAAGCGATTGTTTAATTACTTTGGCAGAGAACTATTCAGGGAAGATATGGACTATTTATCGAATCCCTTTGAAGATGTTTCCGATACTATTACAGAAGATAAGCTTAACATACGGCGGTTATTGCAACGATATGAGCAATATTTGCATATTAATCAAGAGCAAATTTTAAAAAATGCACCACGTCGTCAGAATGATTTGCGTGTGTATGAAGCGGTGTTTCATTTTCATCTCTATTTTTATTTGCTCAGTTTTTTGGGTAGTTATGATGGACAAGTTCAACCGGAATTTCCGACTGGAAATGGTACGATTGATTTGTTGATACGTTATGCTGGAAAGTTGTTTGGTTTAGAGTTAAAAAGTTTTGCTAATCAACCCGCATATCGTAAAGCATTGATTCAAGCAGCTAAATATGCTAAACAATTAAAAGTTACTGAAATTTGGTTAGTCTTTTTTATTGAAACAGTTGATGATATTAATCGTAAAAAATTTGAGCAAGATTATGTTGATAGCGAAACTGGTGTTATTGTGCATCCTCAGTTCGTACAAACCAATCCTAGGGCGTTGCCCTAGGCTATTATGTTAGTTAATTATTAGTCTTTAAACCGTTGAAATACTAAAGAAGCATTAGTACCACCAAAACCAAAGCTATTGGACATCAGCGTATTCAAGGTTACATTTTCCTGAGTTTTGCGCACAATCGGCATACCTTCAGCTTTTGGATCAAGTTCGGTGATATTGGCAGAAGCGGCAATAAAGTTTTCTTCCATCATCAATAAGCTATAAATAGTTTCGTTGACACCAGCAGCACCTAAAGCGTGTCCAGTTAAAGACTTAGTTGCACTGATGGGCGGCATTTTATCGCCGAAAACTTCTTTAATCGCTTCTAATTCGCGCAGATCGCCAACTGGGGTACTGGTGCCATGTGCGTTGAGATAGTCAATCGGAGCATCCACTGTTGCTAAAGCTTGCTGCATACAACGTACTGCACCTTCGCCTGAAGGTGCAACCATATCATAACCATCAGAAGTTGCACCGTAGCCAACCAGTTCAGCATAGATTTTCGCCCCACGCGCTTGGGCATGGCTCAATTCTTCTAAAACTACCATGCCGCCACCGCCTGAAATGACAAAACCATCACGAGTTACATCATAAGGACGTGAAGCGGTTTCAGCTGTGTCATTATGTTTAGACGACAATGCCCCCATTGCATCAAAGAGCATAGTCAAGCTCCAATGCACTTCTTCACCGCCGCCAGCAAAAACAATATCTTGTTTACCCATTTGAATTTGTTCATAGCCATTACCAATACAATGGGCACTGGTAGAACAGGCTGAACTGATAGAATAATTGACACCTTTGATTTTAAAAGGGGTAGCTAAACAGGCTGAAGTTGTACTCGCCATTGTACGAGGCACCATATAGGGACCAATCCTGCGTAAACCTTTACTACGCAATAGATCCGTCGCTAATACTTGATTGCTGGGTGATGCGCCGCCAGAGCCAGTGATTAAACCAGTGCGGGGATTAGAAATATCATTATCAGATAAATCAGCATCTGCAATCGCTTCACGCATGGCTAAATAATTAAAGGCTGCGGCATCCCCCATAAAGCGTTTGACTTTTTTGTCAATTAGGGCCTTTAAGTCAAGATGAATAGCACCATGAACATTAGTACGAAATCCAAGATCAGCATATTCCTGATGAAATTCAATGCCAGAACGTCCTTGGCGCAGGGATTCTAATACCTCGGTTTTATTATTACCAATACTACACACAATCCCAAGCCCTGTGATTACAACACGTTTCACTACATTACCCCCTCAAAAGTTATCGGTAGAAGTAAACAAGCCAACCCGTAAATCTTTGGCAAAGTAAATCTCTCGTCCATCAACTTCCATGACACCATCGCCAATCCCCACAACCAGTCTTCGCATTATAACTCTTTTCATATTAATGCGATAAGTAACTTTAGTGTTTTTAGGGGTGACTTGTCCTGTATATTTAATTTCGCCAGCACCAAGTGCTCGCCCGTGTCCAGGACCACCAAGCCAGCCCAAGAAAAAGCCAATCAGTTGCCACATTGCATCTAAACCTAAACAACCGGGCATGACGGGATCACCGGGAAAATGACAATCAAAAAACCAAAGATCGGGATTGATGTCTAGTTCAGCAATAATATGGCCTTTATCTGCTTTTCCACCTTTTTCAGTGATACTGACGATACGATCAAACATTAACATAGGTGGCAGCGGTAATTGTGCGTTACCCGGCCCAAACATCTCGCCACGCCCACATTGAAGTAACTCCTCATGAATAAAACTATTTTTCCTTTCCATAAAATTTCCTAATAGTAAAATAATCGGCCCGCGTGTGCCTGCCGCGAACAGATAAATATAGCGAATAAACCACTATAAATCAATATCATTAACAATGATTAATAAGCTAAAAGCTAATAAATAGCTGCGATTATCAAAAATAATAAACCTCACTTCAGTTAATTCGCTTCAACATTTTTTTATTATTTGTCCAATGCGCCCAAATTTTACCTACTTCATACCAGTGCAATAAATAACTTTCTTGTATGATTTTAAATAGGCTACGTAAGTTCAATTTGAATTGAGGCTCTGCGGCACAAAGGCGATGCTCAATTCCTAATCCTTTAGCAAGACTATGACAACGGGCTAAATGATAACGATTGCTGATTAATGTGACTTGCTGTTGATTTTCTTTTAAGAACAACCTTGCTTGTTGTAAATTCTCCAAAGTGTGTAATGATTGAGCTTCGGTGTAGATTTTCTCGGCGGGTACTCCTTGCGCGATTAAATAGGTTTTACCAGCTTGCGCTTCAGTCTGGGTAGCAGAACTGGTATTACCACCTAATATCAAGATATTATTGCCTTGGGTGAACATTGCTTTAGCTGTATTTAAACGTAATTTATAGTCTGGTGCCAGTTCACCTTGATTTAAGCGCATTCCTAAAACCATATAGCAAGTCCCAGAAGTCGCTTGCCTCGGTGTTTGTTGAGCAATACGGTAAACTCGTGCAATAGTGAAAATGAGAGACAAGCTTCCTGTTGCTAGGATAACCAAATTAGAAACGAATAACATGGCAAACCCATCCATACCAAGGGTATCTAAACGCCATTGTTTGATTCGTGACTGAAACAAAGAATTAAACAGCCCTTGTAGGTAGAAACCGCGACTGAGCAATTGCCAAGCAACCATACGAGTGATTTGTACAATGTCCCATACACCACGAAAATGGCTGGGGCGGGCGTTTTGTGCATAGATAGCCGCAATTTTTATTGGGTAACTATAAATTTTATGTTTAGCAGCCTTAATCAGTATTTCACTTTCAAATACAAAGCTTTTCGTCTTATCCAATTTTTTAAAATCTATTATTTTCAATAATGTAGCTGGATATAAGCGAAAACCAGATTGGCTATCAGTAATGGGATAACCTGCTGCCCAAGAAATCCAGAAGTTAGCTATTTTGTTGGCATAATAGCGTTTAGCAGGAATGACGGATTTGTTTGCTAAGCGTGAACCAATCAGAATATGTTCCGGATGACTTTCTTGTTGCTTGAGGAATTTTGGAATATCTTCAGGTAAGTGTTGTCCATCGCCATCCAAAGTTATAATGAATGAAACTTCCATTGCTAAGGCAGCTTGCATTCCTTTCCATAAGCTTGCGCCTTTGCCTTGGTTAGTCTGGTTGCGTAATAGGGTGATTGGTAGCTTTTCCAAATTAGCTATAGTGTTATCAGTGGAAGCATCGTCTACCACAATCACTCGTTGACAATAAGGCAAAGTGCGCTGTACAAGCTCTCGAATTGTCTCAGCTTCATTATAGGCAGGAATCACTACTGCAAAATTTTTCATATCAAATATATTTCCTATATTAATACCTTCGCCAATTTAAAAATCCAGCTTGCTCAGTTGTTTCGGGAATGAGGTACGATTTCCCGAAACTCAGTCGCCATAACGGTTTCGGGAAAGCGACGACAACATCCGTATCAACTGTTCCTTCAAAACAAAAAGCTTCTAACTCGTTATCGGGTGTTAAAAAACCTAAAACATTTAAACGCCTACTTCTGTACGATGGGACCTCAATGGTTCCACCGATGGGCTGCCAAGCATAAGGAACGCTAGGCTGTCAGTCAAAACCGGATTCGTCTAATGGCGTTGTAGTTCAGAGGCTTTTCTTTTTCAGCTTGAATCGTTGAGTTGGGGTGCAATTAAAAATGTGGTTCATAATATAATAATAATATAATAATAAACTGTATATTTGCGACACTC
>JAUXCJ010000279.1 GCA_030618965.1 Thiomargarita sp. | reverse complement strand
GACCGATACGTTGCGTGTTTGAAAGCTATATTTGAGTTGGAACATCTAAGTAAGGCTGATATTGATTGGCTGAAACAGAATGGAGGTGAAGAACTCATTAATCTTGCCCAATTTACAACTTTCAAATCCAAGTACGAGGTTCCTATAAAGTTCTTATACCGATCTTTTAAGACTCAGGATTTATACGAGATTTTGAAAAAATTGGATCATGGAAAACAATTGGAATCTCAAGAAGTTGATTGGCTAGACAGTCAGAATTTGTTCATACATGAGAGTAAGATTTTTCTCACCTATGACTTTATCAGACTAAAAAATAAGTATAAAGCCACTCAACATCATGAATCCTCTTTTTATAGTCCACTGTATTCAATATTAAAGCTACTGGATGCCAAAAAACGGTTAAGCGAAACTCAAATTAATTGGCTAGAGTCTAATCAACTATTTGAAACTATAGAGTTTTTCAAAAAAGATGAAACGGTTCGTGAAATACAATTTTCCAATCTCAAGGCTAAGTACCAAGCGACTAAACATTCTGATTCGTCTGTATCTAGCCCACTTTATCAAATCCTGCTAAACCTTGATGCTGATAAGCCATTAAGTCAGTCAGAACTTAACTGGTTGGAAGAACATGATCTTACTGAGACGTTTGCTCTGGTTCAAGAAATTGAAGATAAGCGGCATTTTGCTGAACTGAAAAGGCAATATCAAGCGACTGAATGTGAGGACTCTTCTCTATCTTGTCATTTATACAAGGTTCTCAAACAGATATATGTTTGGAACAAGCTAAGTGAGTCGGATATTAATTTTTTAAAAAAGCGCAAGCTGACTAAGACACTTACTTGTGCTATTGACCGATACGCTGCGAATTTAAAGTCTCAGCTTGAATCTGGACAGCCGTTAAGTAATGCTGATATTGATTGGCTGAAACAGAATGGACGTGAAGAAATCATTACTCTTGCCCAAAAAAAGCATTTTTCAACTCTAAAATCCAAGTATGATATTTGTTGGGGCTATTCAGACATATCTTCTTCTAATTCTAGTCAATTATACGATATTTTGAAAAAACTGGATCAGGAAAAGCGGTTAGAACCTGAAGAATTTGCTTGGCTACAGATTGAGGACTTGTTAAGACGTGAAAGTAAGATTTTTACCACTTACCACAAAATAGAAGCTATTTTCTATGAACAGGAGCATAAACGTACTGGAAATCAATGGAATTTAGCCAGTGCCAGCAGTCATTGGCGTAGTGCAGTTGAAGCTGAACGGGCATTAAAACTTACCGAAAATTTGAAGATTGACAAAATTAAGAATAATAAGTTGAAGTCAGCTTTATCAACGACAAGAGGTGGTGCTTTCCGAGATCTGTATGAATTTGATAAAGCTGAAGATTGTGCCTTACAAGCGATTAAGTATTTCCCTAGTAGTCATCACCCATACACGCTGATGGGTGCTTTATGTTATGAAAGAGGTGACTATGAAAAAGGGGATATGTGGTTTGAAAAGGCAATTAAACGCGGAGCGTTGCCTAGAGATCAAGATGCTGAAATTAAGCGCGTTATAAAACGGGCTAATAATGTCGAACGCCGAAAAATTATGGCGTATTTGCTGAAAAAAGACTCGCAGCGGTACAAATGGGTGAAGAAATACATTGATGCTTTAGAAAACAAAAAGGGTAAGCAAGCAAGAAGGCAAGGCTAAAGCTATGCTAGATATTTTAGTTGAACCTTGTTTTGTCTCTCGTCATTGCTATTTATTATTTATAACAAAAATCTGTAGTACAACGACTTAAGAAATAGTGGTGTGTGTTTTTTTATACTTTTTAAGGAATAGTACAAGATACACAAGAACTACACGGATTGCATTTAATTTGTCTGAACCTTGATTTTAAAAGATTTAAAGGATTTACAGGATTTAAAGACTAAAGACAGATTTTTTTAAATCTTGTAAATCCTTATAATCCTTATTTATAATCCTGAGAATCAAGGTTCAGACAAATAATGGATAAGGCAAAAAACTTTGAATCGCGGATTAAACGGATTACACGGATTTCGCGGATTTAAAATCAAAACCGATGCGTAGGCGTGCCTTAAAGGTTTTTTAATCCGTGTAATCCGTGTAATCCGTTTAATCCGCGATTCAGTGTTTTTGTTTCTCACGCTTGAGCGTGGGAACGAGAACACTATGATTCGTTTCAGTATAATACTTTCTGGATTCAAAATAGGAGTTAAGTAAAATGTCTATAGCTCAAGCTCAAACACAAGTATCTTATGGATACGGTTAGCCCTTTTTGTCATTCAACATACCAGGAACTACAACACACGGTTTTTGAACTTAGCTTAATGGCATTGAAGCGGGAGCTTTGGAAACTAGTAAAATCATAGCACAATCATATAAATCTACAGTTAAAACATTTTTTTGTGCTAAAGTAATCTCAATAATAATATTCTATTACACAATACAATTTTTGAGGTTTTTATTTATGCAACAAAGTACAATTTTTGATCTTGATTTAATCCGCCGTTACGATAAAGCGGGTCCTCGTTATACTTCTTATCCTACTGCTGTGCAATTTCACGATGGCTTTGATGAGGCTACTTATCGTGATTATGCTGTCAATAGTAATTCTCTGCCTTTGAAACCTTTATCCCTTTATGTCCATATTCCGTTTTGTGATACTGTGTGTTTTTATTGCGCTTGTAATAAGGTGGTGACTAAGGATCGTAGTAAGGCTGTTCCTTATTTGGCGCATTTGCAGCAGGAAATGATTCTTCAAAGTGCTTTATTTAATCCTGAACGTCCTGTTAGTCAATTGCATTGGGGTGGTGGTACGCCGACTTTTTTAAGTCATGCTGAAATGCGTGAGTTGATGGATGGTATTAGGAAAAATTTTAAGTTGTTTGATGATGATACTGGTGAATATTCTATTGAAATTGATCCGCGTGAAATGCAGGCTGATACGGTAGCTTTGCTGCGAGAATTGGGTTTTAATCGGATGAGTTTAGGGGTGCAGGATTTTGATTCTAAAGTACAAAAGGCTGTTAATAGGATCCAATCTGAGGAGCAAACTTTTAGGGTTTTAGAAAATGCTCGTAGTGAAGGTTTTAAGTCGGTTAGTCTTGATTTGATTTATGGTTTGCCTTTTCAAAGTGTGGAGTCTTTTGCTGCTACTTTGGAGAAAATCCTTGCGGTAAAGCCGGAGCGTTTGTCGGTGTTTAATTACGCGCATTTGCCGACTTTATTTAAACCGCAACGGCGTATTAGTGAGGCTGATTTGCCTAGCCCTGCTGAAAAGTTGGAGATTTTACAGAATACGATTAATCGGTTGATTGAGGCTGGTTATGTTTATATCGGTATGGATCATTTTGCACTGCCTGATGATGAACTGGCACTAGCACAAGCTAATGGTACTTTATATCGTAATTTTCAGGGTTATTCTACTCATGCGGATTGTGATTTAATCGGGCTTGGTATTACTTCTATTGGTAAAGTGGGCGATAGTTATAGCCAAAATGTTAAAACGCTGGATGAGTATTATGCTCAAATTGATGGCGGACATTTGCCAGTTTTTCGCGGTGTGGGATTGAATGCTGATGATAAGTTACGTCGGGCGGTTATTACGCAATTGATTTGTCATTTTAGTTTGGAATTTTCTGGGATAGAATCTGAGTATAACATT